>DASZPK010000671.1:0-4057 GCA_035550335.1 Chthoniobacteraceae bacterium
CACCGAGAGATTGCCCGCGACGAGCAACACCATCCACCACCGGCTTCCACGTGGCACGACAAGATTGAACGCCAGCAGCATCGGCAACACCGCGCGTCCTGTGGCGCCGGGGATCCCTCCCCACACCGCGCTCCCGAGGCAGAACATCAATGCGGCAAACACGGCCCCGATGCGCCAGGCGGGTTTGGAAGGTTGCGGATGTAAAAAGAAGTAAAACGCCTGTACCGTCAATGCGAGCTGGATCGCCACCACCCGCCAGCCCCAATGAACTTTGCCCAACAGCGGCAGCACCGACGCCCACTTCTGCGCCCATGCGACAAACGGAACGCCGAAATTCCCGACGCCGGCCGCGTTGTGGGAGTTCCCGAGGCGCAATTGGAGGTAGATGATCCAGCATGCGAGCGGCGCTGCCACGAGCACGGAGCGCAACACGAGGCGCGCAGCGTCGCGCGGGGTGCGCTTCGCCGGATCTGCGAGCGCGGCGAAACCGAGCAGGCTCGTCTCGCGCATCAAGCCGGCAACGGCGAGGACCACGGAGGCCAGCGTTTCCTTTTTCTTTTCATAAAGCACGAGCGCGGTGGCCACGAGCAACAGGGCCGGGCCGTCCGTAAGCGAAGCGCGCACGCTGTGCATCAGGCCGAAGGAAAACAGGATGCCCGCCCAGCGCGCGAAGTTATTGAAATCGAGCGGCGGAAACCAGCGCGTGAGCAGCCACGCCAGCGCGAGCCAACACGCCACGTTTTGCAGAGCGTAAACCTGCACGATCCACGCGGGATGCCCAAGGCCGAGCGCCCATGCCGACCAGCTCAGGAAGATGCGCCGGGCGCGGTAATAGGGGGCGTCGATGCCGGTCGATGCCTTCGCGGGATTCACCAGCAGCGGATCGAGCGAAAGCTTCGCGTAGAACTGGCCGTCGTAGCCGGCCGAGCCCGGTTCCACGAGGCAATGCAGGCCCGCGATATTTGTGGTATCGAATTGGTCCCCAAACTCAATCAGCCCGGTGAAGCCGTATCCCGGCCGGTAAAAATTCGCCACCAGCACGAGGAACCCGGCGACGCATAGAAAATAAATGACTCCCCAGATGCGCTTGCTCATCGCGATACATAGGCGCGCCGGGCTTCATCGGCGATGATTTCGACACCGCGGCGCACGGCATCCGGGTTCGCGCAATAGGTGAGGCGGATGCACTCCTGCTTGTGCCGCCACGGTTCGTCGAGCCCCTCGAAAAAATAGCCGCCGGGAATCACGAGCACCTTTCTCGCCTTGAGCCGCTCGTAAAACTCGCGGTCGGTGACCGGCAGTCCGCGGAACCAGACCCACAAAAAAAACGCCCCTTCGCAGAGATGCACGTGGTAATCGAGCGAGTCGTCGAAACACTCGGCTATCCACTGGCGGGTCTGCACGCTGCGCGCCTTGTAAAACGGTTGTATCACATCGCGGCACAGCTTCCCGATTTCGTCCCCGGCGAGCAGGCTGCCCACGATGGTTTGGCCGATGGCGCTCGTGGAAAGCACCAGTGACGCGTTCATGATCGAAAGCCGCCGGATGATCTCCTTGTCGGCCACCACGATGCCGGTGCGCGCCGCCGGCAGGCCGAGTTTCGAGAGACTGAATGTGTGGATGATCTTCTCGCCCAGGACAGGAGTGGCGGGCTTGAACACCGCGTTTGGAAACGGCACGCCGTACGCGTTGTCGACGATGAGATGGACGCCGCGCTCCCCAGCCAGCGCGACGAGGCGCTGCATTTCGTCGTCGGCGACGACGTTCGCCGTGGGGTTCGTCGGGCGCGAGAGGCAGATGGCCGCGACGTCGTCGCCGATCTCGCGAAAATCGATGTGATACTTGAACCGGTGGCCGTCGAGCATTTCGATGCGCGGTTTCCACGCGGTGAACATGCCGTCGCTCACGCCTTGGCTCGCGTAGCCGATGTATTCGGGCACGAGCGGAAAGAGGATTTTTTTTCTCACGCCGGAGTCGCTGCCGGCGAGCATGTTAAACAAAAGAAACGTGGCAGCCTGGCTGCCGATGGTCACGGCGATGTTGTCCGCATCGATGTTCCAGCCGAATGCGCGGTTGAAATAAGCCGCGAGCGCTTCGAGGAATTCCGGCCTGCCGCGCGAGGTGTCGTAGTCGCCCAGCATGGTTTCCATCGCGCCGGGCTGCGCCAAAATTTCCTCCAAGCGCCTGCGCCACACCGCTTCCACCCCGGGTATGTGCGCCGGGTTTCCGCCGCCCATCATCACCATGTCGCCGCCCGAGGCCAGCGCCCGGCCAAGATCCTCCATCAATTCGTAGATGCCGGAGACGGACGAGAATTTGCGGCCAAAATCTGAGAGATGGGTGTTCACAAATCGAAAAAAGGAAGCCCGAAACAATGATCGGCCCCGCGAAAATCACCAGCCTTAATTACCGGGCCCCGGGTCAGGGATTCGTCTGCGAGGGCTGAATCGACGGGGGAGGGACGCTCACCGGGCGGATGCGCGGCAGGGTCATCATTTCCTCGTTGGCTTTCAAGGCGGTGTCGCGCTCGCCGGCGAGTTTCGCGGCCTCGGCTTGATGGGCTTCCACGGTCGCTGCGAATTCCTTGCGGTGGGCTTCCTTGACGGCGTACAACTCCGCCTTCACTGCCTCGTTTTGCCGGGCGAGCTCGGTCAGCTTTTGCGCGAGATCGTTGGTCCTTGCCTCCTGGTCGGCCAGGGACTTGTGCAACTTCGCGAGCATGGCATCTTTTTCCTTCGAGAGGGTTTCGACGGATTTCTTCAACTCGACTTTCACATCGGCAAGTTGCGTGAGCGCTTCGTCGCGCTGGCGCACGGTCTGGTTGTATTCGTTGCCGAACACGACCCACTGGGCGCGCTTCGCCTCGATGGCTTCCTTTTGGGCGGCCAGCGCCTTGTCGCGCTCGGCGGTGAGGACGTCCTTGTGCTTGTGAATCTGCTCCATCTCCTTCTCGTGCGCGCCGCGCTGTTGCCCGGCTGCGCTCACGGCTTCGTCACGCTGTTTGACAAGCTCGGCGGTCTTTTGCGCATGCGCTTCCTGCGCCTGCTTCAATGAAGCAGCCGATTCCTCGAGGCGCTGCTGGAACTGGCGCGCTTCCTGAACGAGACGGTCGCGCTCGCGGGCGAGCGATTGCGTCTCCTTGGCATGCGCCTCGGCGGTTGTCTTGATCTGCCCGAGCGCCTCCTCCTTCGCCTTGAGCACGCGGTCGCGCTCGGCGGCGGCGGCGTTCAATTTCTCGGTGTTCGACTTGACGGCGTCGGCAAGTTTCGCGGCGACGACTTCCTTTTCCTTCGAGAGGGAATCGCGCTCGCGCGTGAGCGACTCGATCTGGCGGCGCTGCTGCTCCTTCGTCGTGTGCAGGTCGGCCTCGGCCTTCATCTTCGCGTCGCGATAGGTGTCGCGCTCCCTGCCCAGCGTATCGATCTGCTTGCGGAGTGATTCGAGATCGGATGTGAGCTTGGCGATGGCCGCGTCCTTTTGCTGGATCGCGATCGCGCGTTCCTGCTCGCCGGCCTGCAATTTTTTCGAAAGCAGCGATTCCTTTTCCGCCACGGTCCGTCCGTGCTCCTCCTTCGATGCGGCGAGCTGGCGGGCGAAATCCTCGTGGAGCGACTTGATTTTGCGCTCGTGTTCCTGCCGGGCCTGCGCGAGTTCCTCGCCGAGCTTTTTCTTTGCGTTCTCGGAATCGGAAATCTTCTTGTCGAATTCGCCGATCTGCTTTTTGTGGGATTCGATTTCGGCCGCGAGGGCGCCGAGCTTTTCGTCCTTCTGCTTGATCAACAGGTTGCGCTCGCGGTCGGCGGCCTCGCCTTGCTTGGAAAGGAGCGACTCCTTTTCCGCGATCATGCGGCGCTGCTCCTCCTTGAGGGCGGCCATTTGTTTTGCAAAATCCTCGCGGGTGGATTGCAGCGCGGCGCTGTGCTGCGCGACCGCCTCTTTCAAATTCACCGAATGTTTCTCGGCCAGCTTGAGCGCCTCGGCCTTCTCGCGGCCCAGCGTCTCGATCTGCTTTTTGTGGCCTTCGATCTCCGCCGCCAACCCGGCAAGCGCGAGCTCT
>DASZPK010000672.1:0-10914 GCA_035550335.1 Chthoniobacteraceae bacterium
GTACTATGTTGCACAATGCCCGCTTCCAGTTGCGCGTTAACGCGGTCATAACGTTCGGGAGTTCCGATATCCTTGATGAACTCCGGACTATTATATCCGTAAATCTCCAGTCCCCGCTTGAGCATGATGGGGAGGAGGTCCTGGCCGAAATCCATCGACTCACGGCATTCACGCCATGGTCGCAGCGCCTGCTTTTTGATCACGTATAAACCTGCGTTAACAAGATTTTGAAAATACCGATTTGCCGGATGTGGACGACGATGAATGGCAAGGATGCGAGACGAAGCGTCCGTCTCCACCAAGTCCGAGTCCATCGGGTGATCGTTCGGGTGCAGCAGCAGCGTTGCATCCGCACCAGTGCGCTGATGAGCATGCCATATTCGTCCCAAGTCCACCTCAACCATCGTATCGCCGTAGAGAACAAGAAAGGAATCCGCCAGTTGCTCAAATCCAGCCAAAACCGCACCCGCTGTGCCAAGAGGCTGTTGTTCAACCTGGTAGCGAATCCGCACACCCCAACGGCTGCCGTCGCCAAGTGCCGCCTCAATCAAAGCGCTGCGATAGCAAGTGAAGACCAATATATCTCCGAAACCATGCTTTTGGGCCAAAGCGATCTGATATTCGAGGAGGGGCTTTCCGCCGATTGGAACAAGCGGCTTGGGCAGATCATCAAATCGCTCTTTAAGACGAGTTCCCTTTCCCCCTGCAAGAATGACAGCTTGTTTCATTCGATGGTCTCGCTGACCATTTCCTCAATCGCACGATCCACAGCCTGATTCGAGGTTAGTCGAGGCGACCAGCCTAATGTCCTGAGTTTGTCGACCGAATAGTTAAATCTCGGCACATCCCCAATCCATCCCCGGTTACTTTTCCCATAGTGAATCCTGGCGCCAGGGGCCATCCGCTTGACAACGGCCCCAGCGATATAGCGGACTGTGGTCGTGCTTTCTCCGGTTCCAATATTAAAATAATTGAGCCGCTCGGTCGTTTTCTCGACGATAAACAACATTGCGTCAATCAGCTCAGAAACATGGAAATAAGGCTTCTCCTGCGAACCGTCGCCCAATACCTCGAGCAGCGTGCGATCCATTCGAAGCCGCCGGACAAAATCGTAAATTGCACCATGTGTTGCCCTGGCGCCAACTACATTCGGAAAACGAAAAATCCATGCTCGCTCGAGAAAACTTTCCAAAGCAGCCGAAATCACCGCCTCAGAGGCTAATTTCATGGCCCCGTAATTCGAGATTGGAAACAGCGGACCCAAATCCTCTTCCAGCAATTTTGAATGAACTCCATAAATCGCCGAAGTCGAAGCGAATGCAAGACGCGGAATTTTATATACGCGAAGAAGCTTAAGCAAATTGAATGTGGTAAGAAATGTGTCGCGAAAATCGACATCAGAATCGGCTACGCCGGCGGGGATGTCTGAATTGGCCGCCATGTGCCACGCCAGATCGAAGCCTCCGGCTTTCGATTCTTTGGCAACCATCTGCAAACAAGCATCAATATTGGTCATATCCATCTCGTAGAGACGGAAGCGTGAGTCTTCAAATGCGCGCGCCAGATTGTCACGGCGTCCGAGCTTCATACTGTCAATCCCAATGACCGTATCACCGCGATCCAACAATCGATCTACTAGATGGCTACCAATAAATCCCGCGGCTCCGGTGACCAGCGCTTTCATAACCCGCGAGAAGAGGTTCTCATATCTACTGTATTCTCAATTGGTGTACACCAGCGCACTTTATTTCCGCTTTCTGCTTTCCGCTGTTCCTTAGATTACATCTGCAAATGTACGTTCGGTCTTCCTAAAGTACCAAATTCCGATGGCCAGCAGGATGAGGGAAAAGGTGATGGAGAGGATGAAGCCGGGGAGGTAGATTTTACTGTCGCCGCCTAGGATGGCCCAGCGGAAGCCGTCGATGACGCCGACTACGGGGTTCAGGGAGTAGAGCATGAAGGGGGTGTGGCCGAATTTTTTCAGAATGATGCTGCTGCTGTAGGCTACGGGGGAGGCGTACATGCCGAATTGGACCAGGAAGGGGATGATGAAGCGGACGTCGCGGTAACGGACGTTGAGGGCGGTGATGATGAGGCCGGGGCCGAGGGCAGCGATGAAGCCGAGCAGGGCGAAGCCGGGGAGCAAGAGCATGCGCCAGGTGGGGATGAAGCGGTAGAAAAGCATCATGCCGGCGAGGATGGCGAAGGAGACGAGGAAGTCGATGAAGGCGACGACGACGGAGCTGGTGGGAATGATCATCCTCGGGAAATAGACCTTGGAGATGAGGTTGGCGTTGCCTACGAGGCTTTGGCTTGATGACGACAGGGAGTTGGAGAAGAACTGCCAGGGGAGCATGGCGGCAAAGACCATGATGGCGTAGGGGGCGCTGCCCTCGGAGGGGAGTCCGGCGACCTTGCTGAAGATAACGGTCATGATGGCCATGCTCAAGAATGGCTGGAGGAGGGCCCATGCGGCGCCGGCGACGGTCTGTTTGTAGCGGATGGCGACGTCGCGCCAGGCGAGGATGGCGAAGAGTTCGCGGTAACGCCAGAGGTCGAGCCAGTAGTGTTTCTCGGTGCGGCCGGCTTCGAGCCAAAGGTCGAAATCGGCGGAGGAAGAGGCAGGGAGCGGCGAGCGGGGAGCCGGGAGCGGGGAAGAAGCTGGGAGCTCGGAGCTGGGAGCGGGGAGAGGGGCGGCGGCGGGGAAGGAAGAAGCGGGGAACTCAGGGCCGGGGGTGGGGAGTGGCGAGGTGGAAGACATTGTGAAGCAGGGAGCAGGGAGCGCGGAACTAGGAGCGGAGGGTTCGCATGAAGGCGATGAGCATGCGGCTTTCTTCTTCCAACTCGTTTAAAATCGGGACGATTTCCTTGGGGTCGAGATACCTCTCGCGGGTGAGGAGGATCAGGATGTTTGCCACTTCGAATACCGAACGCCGGGATATGTTAAGAAAGTTGGCGAAATCGGGATCGGAAACGCTGCCTGAGCCCTCGGCGATATTGTTGGTGATGCTCAGCCCAGCCGCCCTTAATTGCTCGGCAAATCGATGCTTTCGCTTTTCATCGAGTTTGTCGGCTATCTGAAAGAGCAACCCACTAAAGTCGGCTGCTTTTCGCCAGATTTCCAAATCTTCAAATCGAAATTGCTTTGCGCTCATAGGATAAGAAGCTGGGAGCGGGGAGCATGGAGCTTGGAGCCGGAATCTGATTTCCTGACTCCCTGCTCCCCGCTCGCTGCTCCTTGCTTCGGTACATGCTGCCGCACTTGGTTGTTTGCGGGGGTTTTCCGCAAAACCAATTTTGTGCTCACCCATATTTCTGTTGGAGAAGACATTCGTCTTCTTGCTGCCGGAATGGACCGGCGGCGGACCGCTTACGCGGCAAGGATGTGCCGGTTTTCGACCAGCACTTCGTTTTTCAAGATTTCGATTTCACGGCTGTCGCCTAGAAATTCCAAGAGGACTTTGATGCGGTCTTTGGCGGGGACAACCTGTGTGACAATGGTTTTCAGGCCTTTGAATAGGCCGTGGGTTACCACCACCTCGTCGCCGGGGCTGATTTCGGAGGGGGTGATTTCGTGTTCGCCGTCGCCGATAAAGAGGCGGATTTCGTCGATGGCGCCGTCGGGCACGACGGTGGGGAGGAGGCCGAACCGGACGATGCCGCTCACGCCTTGGGCGGAGGTGACCTGTTTCTGGTGGGTATCCGGGTCGAACCGGGCGAAGATGTAACCGGGAAAAAGGGCTTCGCGGAACCAGACGCGGCCGCGGCGGGTCATTCTTTCAAAACGGAGCCGCGGGGAATAGACCTCGACGCCGGGGAGGAGGCGGACGTGGGCGGCGGCGATATGCTCGCGCTTTTGCTGGGTGCGAAGGCAATACCAAGAGGGGGAGGAGCAGGGAGCGGGGAGCGGGGAGCAGGGAGGTTGGAGCAGGGAGCTGGGAGCTGGGAGCGGGGAGCGGGAAGAAGAGTTGACAGTGGAAAGTTGAGAGCGGAAATCGGGCTCCATGCTCTCTGCTCCCTGCTCCTTATTCTGCGTTCTTGCCTCGGTGTCCATGTTTTCCAATTCAAGTGGCTAATGCGCTGTCGGGGCGGGGGTGGGCGTCGGCTTCGCCGAGGAGTTTGATTGCGACGGGGAGGGCGATGGCGGCGGATGATCTCCAAGATTCGAGCTTGCGGACCCGGTTCAGGAGGATTTCGCGGCGGGATTCCGGTTCGCCGGCAGCAAGGCCGTTGAGGACGGCGAGGCGCTCCTCGCCGGTGACGAGATGGGGGTGGATCTGTTCGTTCAGAAAACCGGTGACCAGTTTCCTCAGCTCCACTTCGGCGAGGAAATAGTCGCGGCGTTCGCCCGCCACATAGGTGCTCTTTGCGGCGCCTATGACCCGGAGAAGGCGCAACCCCTGGCTGGCTGATCCCCTGCTCATATTCAGGCTGCCGACGATGTCATCGAATGAAAGAGGATCCGCCGAGGTGAAGAGCAGGCCGTAAATTTCCCCGACGGATTTGGGGATGCCGACGAGCTGGGCGATGCGCACGAAGAGATCAATGGATTGGACCTCGAATTCGGTGAGCGCGCGCGCCGGTGAGGCAGCCATCATCACCCCGGGGCCGTTTGGCTCGGCCGGGTGAGTCACATTTTTATCATTTTTGCCGGGTTTGTTCATGAAATATTGAACTCATTCGACATGTTACACGGCTTCCGACTCCTTCTTGTTATAGTAGCCGGCATAATTGTAATAACTGTACTCCTCCCCGGTGGAGGGGACCACATTCAGGACAGCACCGAGGACGTTCACCTGGCGGTCATAAAGCAATTCCAGCGATTTGCGGCTGGCGTGCATGGAACTCGCCCCGATGCGCACGACAAAGAGCGTGGCATCCAGCTTCGGCGCGAGACTGGTGGTATCGTCGGCGGCAAGAATCGGGCAACTATCGAAGATGATGTAATCGTAAAGTCCCTTCATTTCGGCCACAAAGCGATCCATGGTCTGCCCAAGGAGGTATCTGCCGGGATGGGAGATGGCTTTGCCACGTGGGACGATGTCAAGATTGGGCTCGCTGCCGCGGAGAATGGCGTCGCGGATTCCCAATTGCCCCATCAGAATCGTGGAAAGGCCGCGCCCATTGGGTAAATTGAAGATCTCGGCGACGCGTCCGCGACGCAAATCGGCGTCGACCAGCAGGACTTTCGAGCCTGCGACCGAAAGTGAGACGGCGAGATTGGAGGCAACGGTCGATTTGCCCTCATTGGGCTGGGCGCTGGTGACCAGGAGCGACTTTGGACGCCCGTTTTTATAGGGAAGATAAAGCAGGGACGAACGCAAATTGCTGAAAGATTCCGCGAATGCGTGGCGTGAATCCTCGCCTGCAAGCACATTTGCAGGCTCAGGTTCATAAGCGACACGCCCAATGATCGGCTCGCTGAAGTGTTCCTGGAAGTTGCGGGTGGACTTGAGTTTGTCATCGACCTGATCGTGCAGGATCAAAATGCCGAAGCCGGCAAGCAAGCCGATCAGCAAAGCGCCGCCAAATGCCGCGGGCATCCCGAGCTTGATCGGTTTTGGCGGAGAAGCCTTTTCGAGAATGGTAACAATGTCCTGATCGATGTTTTTGTTGACATCCACACTTTGCAGACTGGTGAGGAGGCGGTCGTACAAATCCTTCGAGCGGTCGTATTTCGCCTTGAGTTTGTCGTAGGTGGCCATGCGCTCGCTGAGGTCGAGGGCCTTCGTCTGCCATTCCTTGATTTGCTGCTCCGTATTTTCAATCTGGACCTGATAGGATTGTTTTTCCGCGTCGAGCTGGGACTTGATCTGGTCGAGATAGGCGTCCATGAGGCGCTTTTGCAGGGTGATCTGGTTCGTCAGACCGACGATGATGGGATGCTTCGGTTTCAGGTTTATCGAATAATCAGCGATGCGCGCCTGCAAGAGGGCAATCTGCTGCTTCGCCTTGATGTAATCCGCCAGCGGACCGGTCTGTCCGGTAACTTCGCCCTGGACCAACGGCACGGATTCGTCAAGCGTGCCCTGCGACCGGCGATCGATATTCTGGTCGACACCCAAGCGGGAAAGGAGATCGTATTCCGTCTTGAGGGTGGCCAGTTTCTTTTCCAGTCCAGCGAGATATGTGCCGGCGCTCGTGCCCTCCTCCTGGAGGTAGCCGATATTGTTCTCCTTGCGGAAGTTCAGCAGCTCCGCTTCATCGTCCTGAAGGGAAGATTCCAAGGTTTTTAGCTCCCCGGTAATCGCGGTCAGCGTCGTCTGCGACGTTTGGAGATGCATTTCCTTCTTGGTATTCTCGTACTCTTCCATCAAGGCATCGAGATAGGCCTGGCTATATGCGGAGGAAGAACTAATGGCGTTAAGGATCAGAATCGAGGCCTGGGGCTGCTGCTTGACCTCCAGCTTTACCTTCATGTCCTTCATCCCGGGATGTTCCGCGAGGACATGGTCGCGGGTCTTATCCTGAACAATCTGACTCTGCATCAATTCCACCTGATCCCCAAAATAGTTGCCCAACTCCTGGCTGTAGACCTCACCCTGCGACCCGGGAAGCGAAATCCTGCCACTGATGAGAATTCGTCCTGTGGATTGATAATCCGGGGCTTTTTGGAAGATATACCACGCCGCAACCCCCAATGCGATGGCGGCAGTAAGCACCATGACCCACCATCCGCGACGGAGAATTTCCGCGTAACGCAGCACCATGCCACCAAAGCTGGTCTGCCTGCCGCCGGGTTTTCCTCCCATCAATTCGGACAATAAATCGGCCTGGCTTTGCGCACCGCCCTGTGGATTGGAAAATGGGATTGGCATGTTAGGAGGAAAAGCGGAAAGCGGAAAGCGGAAAGCGGAAATAAGACAGCGGAATGTGGAAAGCGGGGAGTCGTAACTTGAAATATTTCATATTATTAGAAAGTGACGGCGCGCTCGGGGACTATGATGACGTCGTCGGGTTGTAGAACCATGTCCTTATCGACATTTCCTTTCAGGATTTCACCGACATCCACGACATAAGTTTGGGCGGTTTTGCCGTCTGTTTGGGTCCTGAGCACTTTGACCTTTTTCTCGTTTGCGAAGTCGCCGAACCCACCCGCCTGCATGATCGCCTTTGAGAGCGTGAAATTACCCGTCACCGGAATTTCCATTGCGCCCTGGGTCCGCACCTGACCCGTGAGAAAGACGCGGCCACGCGACTTGCTGCTTGCGGTGTCAAGGCCGATAATGACGGTCGCATGGTAGAAGTAATCCTTTTCGAGGTCCTGCTTGATGGCGAAAGCAAGCTCCTTGCAGGTCCTGCCTTGGGCGGGAACGCGCCCAATCAGGGGGACCTCGGCTTCCCCGGAATCAGAAACCACGATCGCCTGAGGGGCCAACTGCTCCTGGAGCACCCTGTAACTCAGGCGATCGCCGGCGACCAATTTCCGATGGTCATCCAGCACATCCATCGAGTTTGTCCCGACCACAGTGACAGGCGATGCAAGCTCCGCCTGGCCGGGCCGGGAGGAATCCTGCGCGCGCGAATGCAACGCGCATGCAGATGAGGCGACCAGGAAAACGGACAGCCGCAAGAGGTAGTTATAGACAGAAGCGGTCATATTCAAAATTTGTAGTTAAATACAAAAAGCACCTCGTTTTGCGTGTAGCCGATTCCTTGCGTGTTGGCAGTCTCGTAGATGAATTGGTATTGGGATGAGAAAGTAATCTTGCTGCCAAGCTGCCAGCTCAATGTGGCCCCTGCGCCATACTGTGTGGTTTCCTGCGGGGCGGTCCCACCGGTGTCCTTTGTCCTGCCAATATAGAGCACCGTTCCGAGCCCAAGCTTGTCCACAATCCGCCACGCCACCGAATGCCGGAGAAAATCGATCTGCTCAGAGCTTGCATTGAGGCCGCTCGAAGCCTGCCGGCCGATGGCGAGGGACTGGCTGATGTGCGGATTGAGGGTCTGGCTGATGGTGAGATCGCCATACCATTGGGCGGATTGCGAGGGGGTCCCGGCCATTGCCCCGCCCTGACCGAAGAAAAATCCGTCGTAACCCACATCCGCCTGGAGGGAGGTGACATCCGTCAGGCGCCATTGCACAAAGGGTCCAAGTTTTAGCTGCGTGGAATCACTTAGCTGCTGCGAAGGGGTTCCCTGCGAGTAATCGGTAATATCGATCTCCGACGACATGCCAGCTTTCACACTCGAGTTGAGGGTGAATGAGGTGGTCGATGAAAATGAATCGATGGATTGGTTGGGATAACTTGCGTTCGATTGCGTCGAAATCGTGTTTGTATGGTCATACCCGAGGGTGAGGATCATTTTGTTCAAGTCCCAGGTTACCACCGAGCCGATGTCGTTGGTGAATATGCCCGTATTCGCGACATTGCCGAGCGTCGGTTGCGAGATGGGGTCCTGCTCGAGTGAAAACTGGTCGTGGAATTGAATCCGAAAATCCCCCGTGTAAATGATGAAAGCGATTTGCGAACCGGGCGACAGGGTCATCGTATTCTGGTCCGAATGCAGCATGTAAGCCTGGTAGCCGATCCCGAGGTTCAACTGGATGGTATTCAGATCGGTCAATCTCAGTGCGCTCGAGACTTGCAAAGCGGGCTGAAGGATGACATCAGCCTGCCGGTTTGTTTTGGTGGTGAAGATGTTGTCATTCCCCTCGATCCCCATGCCGAATCCGAACTGAAACTTCATATCCCCGATTTTGAGATTATAGGCCTGCGGCCCGGCGCCCGGCTCGCGTCCCTCCCATGTCCTCGCAACCGATTGCCGGATGAGACTCGGAAGCAACTGCGGCGGATTCAGCGAATTGACCCCGCTTTGGTAAAGGGAACCGGTCAGTAAATCGGGCGCGCTGAACGGAGGGAGTTCCCAAGCTTCCGGTGCTCCAGTTTCGCCCAAGCCGCCAGCTGTGGCGCCATAGGGGTCTTGTATCCGCGACTCGTAGGGGCTGGAGATGGAAGTTCCAGGGGGGACCATTGAAGTCCCCGCAGTTCCCGAGGGGATCAGGCTCTCAGGCCCGGGCCCGGACTGATCGTTTTGCCCGTTTTGCGGGAGCGTATCGGGCACAAACCCCGGGAGATTCGTGCCTTGCTCAGGCAGCATGGGCTGGTCGCCCTGCTGGCAGAAAGCGCGTCCTGTAACAAGAAAAAGAAGGCAGACAAAGATGGCTCCCATCCTGACGTTGATAATCCCCAAGGGTTCCATAATCCAAATCCGGACCCGGCAATCGCGGCTTACAGGCGGGGTCATGTGACAGTCGAAAACATGGATTGGGCCTAAGGAGGATACCATGATAACTTGGGCTTCGAGATAATTTACAAAACCAATCGTTCCAACACGAGTAACTACCATGGGTATGATCGTTACCGTCGCCATTCGTAGACCGCAGGGAAGGTTGCGTTGAGCACCCCTATTCCGACTGCCAATGGTTTCCCCCTTGTGCTGCACGTACTTAAAACTCCGGTATTTTGTTTCGCAAAACGTTAACCGCGAGTAGACAACCAAAGCAGCCCCGGTGTGGCAATCCATTCACACCCGACACTTATTGTAAGGGAATACCGCTTGCCGGAAAAATAACTTTATCACCCGCCCTTCCGGATTTACCCCGCAGCCAGAAAGTGATGGAGAGAAGATCCCTTTTTAATCGACGCCTATTTTGGAGAAGTCAATTTTGGCGGGAATGGAATTCAGCGCGTCGACGTTTGTCATGAGTTCTTCCTGGGCCGCTTCACGTTGCGCACAGAAGTTATCCCATGCCCCTTGGACAAAATGGCCGAAATTCTTTCGAAACCGCTCCACTGAAAAGCGTTCCGCATTTGCGCGAATGATCGTGGAATCGAAGGTCTGGCGTTCAAATTGGTCGACACCCCAGCAAATGCCTTCCACTGTCTGCGTTGGAAACAGGATTCCTGTCGTGCCATTGATCACTGTTTCCGTCGCTCCACCCTTTCCATAGGCAATCACCGGGGTGCCGCAAGCCTGGGCCTCCACCGGCAAAATTCCAAAATCCTCCTGTGCCGCATACACGAAGGCCTTTGCCTTCTGGAGCTGGCTGATCATGGCCAGCGGATCTTGATAACCGAGCATGCGGACGTTGGGGGTTGCCTTCGAGGCGATTTCCTTCCATGAAGGCCCGTCGCCAAGCACATGGAGGGTCCGCCCGGGCATGCGCGCAAAAGCTTCCACAACAAGGCGGATTTTTTTGTAGGGCACAAACCGGGAGGCCGTGACATAATAATCCTCCTTTTCAGCGACCGGCGCAAAGACCGCAGTATCCACCGGCGGATAAATGACGCTTGACGAGCGGCCGTAAGCCTTGCGAATGCGGCGACCAATGTAATGGGAATTGGCGACGAAATAATCGACCCCGTGCGCCGTGCGTGAGTCCCACAGTCGAATGTAATGCAACAACGCCCGAGTGATCCAGCCTTTGACACCCTTGTTCACTCCTGCCTCGGCAAGGTACTCATGCTGCAAATCCCACGCATATCTTATCGGTGAATGACAAAAACAAATATGTAATTGGTCAGGGCCTGTCAGCACACCTTTTGCCACAGCATAACTACTGGATATTACAACGTCGTAAAGAGACAAGTCGAATTGCTCGACCGCCAATGGCATCAGAGGAAGGTAACCTCGATACTTCTTCTTGCCAAAAGGCAATTTTTGTATAAAGGAAGTAGTTACTTTTTTACCTTGGAGGAATGAACGCTGCTCCTCCGGCACAGCGTCGATCATACTGTAGATATCGGCTTGGGGGCAAACATACAGCATCTGTTCCAGCACCCGTTCCGCGCCGCCGTAGAGGGGCAACCAATCGTGAACGATCGCCACCTTGATATCCTTGAAGGTATTCCTTAAAGTCGCGCTGACCATTTCGGATTGATTCATATCTCTTTTCCCGACCACCCATGG
>DASZPK010000673.1:0-5510 GCA_035550335.1 Chthoniobacteraceae bacterium
ATGCACTCCGGCATCGCCAACGGCATGGAGCGCGGCCTGCCCAAATTCGACCAGGCCTACGCCGCCCTCATCCGCGACCTCGAACGCCGCGGCATGCTCGACAAGACGCTCGTCATGGTCTCCAGCGAATTCGGCCGCACCCCGAAGGTCAACAAGGACGCCGGGCGCGACCACTGGCCGCGCGTCTTCTCCGTGGCCCTCGCCGGCGGCGGCATCAAGCGCGGTTACGTTTACGGATCGTCCGACGCCACCGGCGGCGAACCCGACGAAAACGCCCTCTCCGTCGAGGATTTGTCCATGACGGTCTTCAAGCAACTCGGGATCGACGGCTCCAAAAAACTGATGTCCCCGGGCAACCGGCCCATCGATATAGTCCGCGGCGGACAGGTGATCACCGATCTCCTGGCCTGAGGCGGCGCGCAGGTTGTGAAAGCGAGCGAACCGCACAGCCGGAATTTTGTAGAGTCCGCTGTCCCCAGCGGAGGCGTTGGACATTGCCGGGAATTATCCGGGGCGCCACGCAATTCCTGCGCTGGGGACAGCGCACGCTACAACAGTTCGTGGACGAAGCTTCTCATCGGAGCGCTGGCGGGCGGAATGTTTTTGCTCGGGCAAAACTTCACCCGCGCGGCATCGCCCGTCGTTTCCGACATCGACCCTCCCGGCGGCCAGCGCGGCGCCGAGGTCGATGTCGTGATCACCGGCGACCGCCTTTCCGACGCGAAAGGGATTTTGTTTTACGAGCCGGGCATCGAAGTCTCCGCGTTCGACATCACCGACCCCAAGCACATCAAGGCGAAGCTCAAGCTCGCGCCCGATTGCCCGCTGGGCGCCCACTCGTTGCGCGTCTGGACCGCGAGCGGCGTGGGCGAGCTGCACCAATTCTCCGCTGGCCCGTATCCCACGGTGCTGGCCAACGGCAAAAACATTGACATCGCCCGTGCCCAGCCCGTCGCGCTCAACTCCACCGTCTCCGGCATCATCAAAAACGAGGAGGTCGATTATTATTCCGTCGATCTCAAGAAAGGCCAGCGCCTCACCGCCGAGGTGGAGGGAATGCGCCTCGGTGTGACATTGTTTGACCCGTGGCTCGGCATCATGGACAAATCGGGCAAGCTCCTCGCCTCGTGCGACGACTGCGCCCTCCTGCTCGAGGACCCGCTCGTCGCCCTCATCGCCCCAGCCGACGGCACTTATATCGTCCAGGTGCGCGAGAGCACCTACGGCGGCAGCGACAAATCCAAATACCGCCTCCACATCGGCACCTTCCCGCAGCCGACCGTCCTCTATCCGCCCGGCGGTCAGGCCGGGCAGGAACTCGCGCTCACCTTCCTCGGCGACCCTGCCGGCCCCATCGAAAAGAAAATCACCCCCGCCGCGCCCGCCGATGGCGTCTCCCGCACCGCCACGCTTTTTGCCGAGCAGGACAACCTCCCCGCCCCCGCCGCGAACTCCTACCGCATCTCGCCTTTCCCGAATGTCTTCGAAGTCAAACCCAACCAGGACATCGACCACGCCACCAAGACCGACCTGCCCCTCCCGCTCGCCTTCAACGGCATCGTCTCCAACAAGGGCGACGCCGATTATTTCCGCTTCAAGGCGAAGAAGGGCGACGAATTCGACTTCCGCGTCTATGCCCGCGCGCTCCGTTCCCCGCTCGATTCCGTGCTCGCCCTCTACGACGCCAAGGGCAAAAAGCTCGCGAGCAACGACGATTCCGACGGCCCCGACAGCTACCTCCGCTATAAATTCGGCGACGACGGCGACTACTGCCTCTCTGTCACCGACCAGATCGGGCGCGGCGGCCCCGACTTCACCTTCCGTGTCGAAGTCACGCCCGTGCAGCCGCTCGTGGAAATCTCGGTGCCCGAGGTCGTGAAGGATTCGCAGGAACGCCAGGCCATCGCCATCCCGCGCGGGAATTTCGGCGGCGCCGTTCTCCACATCAAGCGCGCCGATTACTACGGCGGCATCGTCGCCGCTTTCCCCGACCTGCCGCCCGGCGTCACCGCGCAGTTCGCCCCGATGCCCGACAACGCTGACAGCATCCCGGTCGTGTTCCAGGCCACGCCCGACGCCGCCGTCGCCGGCAAGCTCTGCCAGGTCGCCGCCACGCCCGCCGACGCCACGAAAAAATTCGCCTTCCGTTTCGAGCACCACGTGAACCTCGTGCAAGGCCCGAACAACGTCTCCATGTATCAAGCGCAGGTCGGCGCGCTCCCGCTCGCCGTTTCGCAGGAAGCGCCGTTCAAGGTCCACATCATCGCGCCGAAAGTCCCCATCGTCCAAAACGGCTCGATGAACCTGAAGGTCGCCATCGAGCGCAGCGGCGATTTCAAGGGCCCGGTCGATATCTCGCTCCTCTACCGCCCCAATGGCATCGGCTCCGATAACACCGTCCGCATCTCCGAGGGCCAGAGCGAGGGCGTCATCGCGTTGAGTGCCGGTGGCGACGCCATCGTCCGCAAATGGAAAATCGCCGTCACCGCCGCCGCCGACACCGGCAACGGCCAGGTCTGGATCTGCTCGCCGTTCGAGGACCTCGAAGTCGCCGCGCCATACGTCACCGCCACGCTTGACCGCAGCGTCGTCGAGCAGGGCCAGTCCGCCACCGTCGCGTGCCATCTCACGTTCAACAAGCAATTCGAAGGCAAGGCGAAACTCCAGCTCGTCAATCTCCCGATCAAAGTCACTGCGCAGGAGATGGAGATCGGCCCCGCCGACGAGAACATCCAGATCCCTGTCGCCGCCGACAAGACGAGCCAGGTCACCTCACGCAAGGATTTGTTCTGCGTGCTCACGATCATGCAGAACGGCGAGGCCATCGTCGAAAACATCGCGCAAGGCGGCATCATGCGCGTCGCAAAAGCGGGGGCGCCCAAATGAAAATCCAACTCCGCACCGTCCTGCTCGTTTCGTTCCTCGCGCTCAATGCCGCGCTCATCTGGCATTTGTCCGCGGATAACGCCGCCCCCGCCACGCGCGTGGTAGAGGTCTTCCCGCCCGACATCAACATGCAGACCAAGCGCGCCAGCCAGGCGCTCGTCGTGCGCGAGACCGATCCCAGCGGCGTGACGCACGACATCACCGCCACCGCGAAAATCACCACCGACCCCGCGCTCGCAAAAATCTCCGGGAACACCATCACCCCGGTCTCCGACGGAAAGGGCACCGTGAAAGTCGTGGCCGGCGGAAGCACCATCGACATCCCGATCCAGACGAAGGACGCCGCCATCGATCCGCCGATCAGCTTCAAGCGCGACATCATGCCCGTCTTTTTGAAGGCCGGGTGCAACACCGGCGCGTGCCATGGCTCCGCGCGCGGCAAGGATGGCTTCCACCTCTCGCTCTTCGGCTATGACCCCGATGGCGATTACTTCCGCATCACGCGCGAAGTGAGCGGCCGCCGCATCAATCTCGCTTTGCCCGAGGAGAGCCTGCTCCTCCAAAAAGCCACCGGCAACGTCGCCCACACCGGCGGCAAGCGCTTCGACACAGCCAGCCCGCTCTACAAAACCCTCCTCCGCTGGATCCAGGAAGGCGCGCAGGCCGATCCGCCCGATGTCGCGACCGTCACCGGCGTCGATCTCCTCCCGAAGGACATGCTCCTCGAGGGCGAAAACACCACGCAGCAAATGACCGTGCGCGCCCATTATTCCGATGGCTCCGTGCGCGATGTCACCCCGCTCGCCGTCTTCACCAGCAACAACGACGCCTCCGCGAAAGTCGACACCGCCGGCCTCGTGACCTCCGGCGCGCGCGGCGAAGCCTTCATCATGGCGCGCTACGCCACCTTCACCGTCGGCTCCGGCGCGATCGTGATCCCGAAGGACCTCAAGTTCCAATTCCCGCAGGTCGCCGAGGTCAATTACATCGACACCGCCATCGACGATAAATTGCGCAAGCTCCGCATCGCCCCCTCCGGTCTCTGCTCCGACGAGGAATTCGTGCGCCGCGTCTATATCGACACCATCGGCCTCGTCCCCACCGTGCAGGAGCACGACCGTTTCATGGCGAGCAACGACCCCGACAAGCGCGCCAAGCTCATCGACGAGCTCCTCGCCCGTCCCGAGTTCGCAGACATGTGGGTCATGAAAATGGCCGAGATGCTCGAAATCCGCTCGTCCGACGTGGACAACGTGAGCTACAAGGCCACGCTCCTCTATTTCAACTGGCTGCGCGACCGCATCACCGCCAACACGCCGATCAACGAAATCGTCCGCCAGCTCGTCTCCGCCTCCGGCGGCACATTCGATAACCCGATCGCGAACTACTACCAGGAGGAAATCGACCCGCTCAAGCTCGCCGAGAATTGCGCGCAGAGCTTCCTCGGCATCCGCGTGCAATGCGCGCAATGCCACAACCATCCGTTCGACCGCTGGACGATGAACGACTACCGCGGTTTCGTCGGCTTCTTCACCCAAGTCGGCCGCAAAAAAGCCGAGGACCCGCGCGAGATCATCGTTTTCAACAGCGGCGAAGGCGAATCGCGCCATCCAGTCACGAACGACGTCGTCCCGCCCCGTTTCCTCGGCGGCATCGCCCCCGACACCAAGGGCAAGGATCGCCGCCAGGTGCTCGCCGACTGGCTCGCCTCGCCCGACAATCCGTGGTTCGCCAAGCATTTTGCGAACATCATCTGGGCGCAATATTTCGGCCGCGGCATCATCGAGCCGGTTGACGACGTCCGCGTCAGCAACCCCTCCGCCAACCCCGAGCTGCTCGACGCGCTGGGCAAAAAATTCGTCGAGTACAATTACGATTTCCGCCGCCTCATCCGCGACATCTGCAACTCGCGCACCTACCAGCTTTCGAGCGTCACGAACGACACCAACGAGGCCGACGTGCGCAATTTCTCCCACAGCGCCATCCGCCGCCTCCGCGCGGAAGTCATGCTCGATTGCATCAGCGAAGTCACCGACACGCGCGACAAATTCAAGGGCCTCCCCCTCGGCGCGCGCGCCGTGCAGATCGCCGATGGCAAGGAGAGCAGCTACTTCCTCAAGACCTTCGGCCGCGCCACGCGCGACACGGTCTGCACCTGCGACGTGGTGATGGAGCCGAACCTCTCCCAAGCCCTCCACCTCCTGAACGGCGACACCGTCCAGACGAAAATCACCAACGGCGCCATCGTGAAAAAGGGCCTGGATGCCGGCAAATCCACCCGCGACATCGTCGATAACCTCTACGTCCGCTGCTTCGGCCGCCCGCCGACCGACCAGGAGTGGAAGAGCATCGAGCCGATGTTGGAACCGCCCGCGGAAGACAACCCGGCCCCCGCGCAAAACGCAGCTCCCGCCGCCAGCGGCACAGTAGCAACGCAAACAAAGCCTGCGCCAGTCGTCGCAACCGTCGCCGCGAACACGGCCGCGGCCAGGCAGCAGCGCATCGAGGATTTGTTCTGGGCATTGCTGAACTCGAAAGAGTTCATGTTCAATCACTGACACACATATGTATTTCGGCGCCCGATCCCAAAAAAACCGCCGCCCGGAACTTCCGGGGAGCGCACG
>DASZPK010000674.1:0-3361 GCA_035550335.1 Chthoniobacteraceae bacterium
TCACCCGGCTGTCGAAGCGGCCCACGAGGCGGTTGTCGCCTTTCATCAATTCCTGGCGGAAAACGCCCGCCGAAATCCGCAGGTGATGGCGCAGGATCAGGTCAACCGGAAGCCCGGTGAACGACGCCACTTTTTGCGCGATTTGCTTTTCCTCGTCCCCGGACAGCGCGGTGCCCTGCATGAGCGCGAGCGGGTATTCCTTCGCGGCGAAATCCTCCGCCTCCTTGCGCACCTCTTCGGCGCTTTTGGCCTGCATTTCGGGCGAAAGCTTCTTGTGGTAATAGGCAGTAGCCGCATAGCCCGGCAGGAAGAGGCTGTAGGGGAGGTCGTTGTTGCCCGGGTCGGGATCGATGGTCTGCGCGTTTAACAAACCGGAAACAATGATCACGCCGTTCACATAGATGTTCTCGTTGTCCTGCAAATAGGAGCAAAGCCCGCCGGCGCGCGCCCCGCCGTAGCTCTCGCCGATGATGAATTTCGGCGCGAGCCACTCCTTGTTGCGCGTGACGTACAGGCGGATGAAGTCCGCCACCGATTTGATGTCCGGCTCGTAGCCGTGGAAGGATTGCGCGCTCTCGCCGGCGACCGTGCGGCTGTAGCCCGTGGAAACCGGATCGATAAAAACAAGGTCGGTGTCGTCGAGCCAGCTCGCTTCGTTGTCGGTCAGCGCGTAGGGAGGCGCAATCGGGCCGTCGCCTGTCTCGGTGAGTTTCACGCGCCGGGGGCCGAGTGCGCCGAGATGGAGCCACACGGAAGCCGCGCCCGGGCCGCCGTTGAACGCAAAGGTGACGGGGCGCGTCGCCGGGTCCATGCCGTCGCGCGTGTAAGCGACAAAGAAGATTTTCGCGACCGGCTTCAAATCGTCCTTTTGCGTGTCCGCCGGTTTTTTGTCCGCGTCATCCTGTTTTGCCGGGTGGGCGTCATCGCCCTCGCGCTTGAGCAACAGGTAGCCCACGGTCGCCTTGTAGCTGATCGCCTTTCCTCCGATCGTCGCCGTGTGCTGGGTCACCGTGAGTTTCGGTTCCTCGGCTGGCGGGGCCGGCGCGGGTTTCGCGTCGGCGCCCTTGGCGGGTTCCTTTGCCGCCGGCGAATCCGGTTTCGCCGCCTCATCCGCGGCGCGAAGCGGCGCGCAGGCCAATGCGAGACAAATTCCGAACGTGGACAAAAAGGGAATGCGAAGCGGGAGGGATTTCATGGGAGGCTATTGGATATGCTGCAAAAGCCCGCGGGTGTCAAACGCGCACGGCTGTCACAGCCGCAGCGACCGGATCAGCGGCGTATCGATCGCGCCATTCACCTCGAGGCCGTGGTTGCGCTGATAGGCGGAGATTGCCGCCCGAGTGCCCGCGCCGACGATACCGTCGATCGGTCCCTTGTAATAACCCAGTTGGGACAATTGCTCCTGGACAGCCGTTGCGACTGAAACCGTGCCCGCCCTGTCATTGTAATCAGCCGTGCTTTGATACCCATAATACCCGGGGTAGGAATAATACGGGTAAGCGGGGTAATAATATCCCGGCGTGACGATCACGACGCCGCCACCGCCCCGATATCCTCCCCCGTGCCAGCCCCCGCCGCCATGCCAGCCGGGACCGCCGGCGTCCAACCGGCCCGCCGCGCAGACCAACAGAATCACAATAACGCAAAGGAACCGGCTCGGTTTCATGGGGGGAATATAGGGCACCTCGGATTCCGGCTCAAACAGATTCCCATTTCACCCGCCGGAAAGCGAATAGACGCACTCCACTTTTCCAAACCGGACACGATCGCCGTGCTCGAGCTTGAGCGTCATGACTCTTTCGTCGTTCACGAAAGTGCCGTTGCTTGAAAATAAATCCGTGACGAAGACCCCGGCCGCGCCCGAATCGATTTTCGCATGGAAACTGGACACCGAGCCGTGGTCGATCACCAGCACGTTGTCGGGATTACGGCCCACGGTGACGACACCCGTGATCTCCTGCGCGTGCGTGGAGTCGTCGGATAAAGTGAGAAACAAATAGGGCATAAAACCATCCTCTCGCGGGCTCAGCCGCCGATCCGTCGTTTCAAGGGGGAACCGATCATCTCTGCCACGCGCGATTATTCGAAAACGCACGGCGCGAGTCAAATCCCGTTTTTTTCCCCGCGCAGCGCGGCTCACTTGCACCAGCGGATGTGCCACGTGTTGCCGGCGGGCATGGCCACCATGTCGCTTCCAGGCCAGAGTCTTTCCGCGCCTTTGAAGGCGCCGTGGTTGCCCATCACGCGGCAGCCCGCGGGGAGCGGGTCGATCAATTTTGCATTGCCGCCGCCGAGGACGGTGTCGGTCGGCTTGAACATGTCCTGCATGATTGCGACGCCCTCGGCCACATTCCGCAGCCAGCGTTTTTTCCCGGAATGTTTCAAATATTCCTTCGACAGCTTGTCCATGAATTTCCCGCGGTGGAGGCGCAGCAGCCCGATCTCCAGCGGCACGAGCACATCGTGCGCGATGAACGCCGCCCCCGTGCTCGTGCCGAACCCGAGGAAAAGCATCCGCCCCCCGTTGTAATTCGCGAGCGCCTGCATCGAGGCGTCGTTGATGAAACGCACCGGCTTCCCGAGCGCTTTGTCGTAATCGAAACCGAGCCATCCGCCGCCGAGGTTCAGCGGCTCGCGCACCGGTTTTCCCTCCTCGATGAGGCCCGGGTAACCGATGGTGATCGCGTCGTATTTCCAATCCTTCGTGGCGTCCAGCACCTCGCGCGCCATTTGTTTCGCGGTGAACTTGGGACCCGATGGGACCTTGCGCACCTCGTCGCTGCCGGAAACCATCAGCTTCACGTTCGTGCCGCCAACGTCGATCATGAGGACTTTTTTGCGTTTCATGAATTGTCCGCGCCCGCATCCAGGATCCAATCAATCAATTCCACCACGCCCGCGCCGTACCTCCGCTGCGACACCCAATCCGCATGCTCCTTCAGCGCGGGCAGCGCGTTCGCGACCGCCGCGGAGAAGCCGCAATACTCGAAAAACGCGTGGTCGTTTTCCGCGTCGCCCACGGCCGCCACCTCCTCGGGCTTGATGCCAAGTTGCTTGAGCACGCGCTTGAGGCCCGTCGCCTTGTTGACGCCGGAGGGGAGCACCATCACCGCCCCCTTGTTGAAAATCACCTGCAATTCCAGCCCGCTGTGCTTGATCGCCTCGAGCACCGCCTTTTCATACGGCTCGAACGTCGCGACAATCACGCGCCCCTTTTCCACCGGGCGCACTCCTTCCTCCGCAAGCCGCTGCATGAATTCCGCCGGCGGCGGCTGGCCGATCAACTCGTCGCGCCCCTCCGGCCAGCGCACATGCGCGCCGTTCTCGGCGACCACGGCGTCGAATTCCTCCACGGCGGGGA
>DASZPK010000675.1:0-8384 GCA_035550335.1 Chthoniobacteraceae bacterium
ACGAATACGACTCGTCCGACGTGCGCAGGGCGCTGCTGGAAAAAGGCGAGTGGTTCGGCGAGCTGAACCAGATCACCAAGAAAGGGCGGAACATCATCGTCCAAAGCCGGCAGACCCTGATCCGCGACCAGGCAGGCGAGCCCGCCTCCATTCTCTACATCAACAGCGACATCACGGAAAAGAAGCAGATCGAAAACCAATTCCTGCGCACGCAACGCATGGAAAACCTCGGCGCGCTGGCCGGCGGCATCGCCCACGATTTGAACAATATTCTCGCCCCGATCATGATGGCGGTCGAGATGATCCAGACCGATCCGCATTGCGAGTCCAATGGCCGCCTGCTGGAAACCATCTCCTCCAGCGCCATGCGCGGCACCGAGTTGGTAAAACAAATCCTCTCCTTCGCCCGCGGCGTGGGCGGCGAGAAGACCGCGATCCACCTGCGCCACATCGCCACGGATGTCGTGAAGCTCATGGGCACCTCCTTCTCGCGCAAAATCACCGTGATGGCCGACGTGCCGCGCGATTTGCCGTGCGTCCACGGCGACGCCACGCAGCTTCACCAGGTGCTGCTCAACCTCTGCGTGAACGCGCGCGACGCGATGATGCCCAAGGGCGGCACGCTCACCATCAAGGCCGAGGCCGTGGAGCTTTCCAACAAAATCACGCAGTTGCTCCCCGAGCCGCTTACCGGCGAATTCGTGCTGCTGGAAGTGGCCGATTCCGGCATGGGCATGACCCCGGAGATCCAGGCGAAAATTTTCGAGCCCTTCTTCACGACCAAGGAACCCGGCAAGGGCACCGGCCTCGGCCTCTCGACGGTGATGAACATCGTGAAGAGCCACGGCGGCTCGCTCGAAGTCCAGAGCAAGCCCGGCGAGGGAACCACCTTCCAGGTTTACTTCCCGGTCTCGCGGGGCGCGCAACAGCAAAAGACCGCCGCGGCGCGTCCCGCCCAGGGCAACGGCGAGCAAATCCTGGTGGTGGACGACGAGAACGCCATCATCGAAATCACCTGCACCACCCTGGGCGCCTACAACTACCGCGCGCTCACCGCCAACAGCGGCCTCGAGGCGCTCGAAGTCTTCACCCGCCAGCACGCCGGCATCGACCTCGTGATCACGGACATGATGATGCCCGGCATGGACGGCCTCGGCCTGCTGCAGGCCATGCGGGAGCTCAAGCCCGATGTAAAAGTCATCGCCGTGAGCGGTTTCCTCACGCAGGACAAGCTCGACGAACTGCGCGCACACAATGTAAAACAGTTCCTGAGGAAGCCCTTCAGCACCGAAAAGCTGCTCGACACCGTACGCGCCGCATTGCACGACGAGCCCGCCATCACGGCAACGGCCACCGCCGCGTAGAGCGGCATCAAGCACGGCTCCATTCGCAAACTCCGTCCACGAACCGCTGTAGCGTGCGCTGTCCCCAGCGCAGGAGTGGCGCGCCGTCACGAAATTCCCCGGCCACATCCAGCGCCTCCGCTGAGGACAGCGGACTCTACAATTCTCCCGGCTTTGCGCTTTTCTCCAAATAGGTGCAATCGCTTTCAAACCCGCTTGCGTGCCGCGCGTATTTGCACGAAACTGCGCGCTTTCATGATGCAGGACGAGATTTCCAAACGGCGCACTTTCGCCATCATTTCGCACCCCGACGCGGGCAAGACCACGCTCACGGAAAAGCTGTTGCTGTACGGCGGCGCGGTGCAGCTCGCCGGCTCCGTGACCTCGCGCAAAAACCAGCGCGCCGCCACCTCCGACTGGATGGAACTCGAGCGCAAGCGCGGCATCTCGATCAGCTCCACCGTGCTGCAATTCGATTACAACGGCTACCGAGTGAACCTGCTCGACACCCCCGGCCACAAGGATTTCTCCGAGGACACCTACCGCGTGCTCACCGCCGTGGATGCCGTGGTGATGGTGATCGACGCCGGCAAAGGCATCGAGAGCCAGACGCGCAAGCTTTTCGAAGTCTGCCGCCGCCGTGGCGTGCCGATCTTCACCTTCATGAACAAGCTCGACCGCCCCGCGCGCGATCCGCTGGGCCTCATCGACGAGCTCGAAAGCGTGCTCGGCATCGGCGCGTTCCCGGTGAATTGGCCCCTCGGGACCGGCCCCGATTTCAAGGGCGTTTACGACCGCCAGACGCAGGCGCTCCAT
Organism: Chthoniobacteraceae bacterium; assembly: GCA_035550335.1. GTDB lineage: Bacteria > Verrucomicrobiota > Verrucomicrobiia > Chthoniobacterales > Chthoniobacteraceae > DASZPK01. Next base: position 2,160 of record DASZPK010000675.1, read on the forward strand.
CTTTTCGAGCGCACGAAGATGGGCGCTTACCGCGCGCCGGTCACAATCACAAGCCCCACCGACCCGCTCGTACGCGAGCAGATGGCCGCGGAGGATTACGAGCGTTTCATGATGGAGCTGGAGATGCTCGACCATGCCGGCATGGCCTATTCCGAGGAGGAAGTGCTCGCGGGAAAATTGACTCCCGTTTTCTTCGGAAGCGCGATGAACAATTTCGGCGTGCAGTTGCTCCTCGATAATTTCCTCGAACGCTCATCGCCCCCCTCTCCTCACCGCTCCAGCGACCGCGTGGTCAAGCCCGACGACGCCGCATTCTCCGGCTTCGTATTCAAAATCCAGGCGAACATGGACCCGAAGCATCGCGACCGCATCGCATTCGTGCGCGTCTGCTCGGGGAAATTCCAGCGCGACATGGTTGTCACACACGCGCAAACCGGCGAGAAAGTGCGCCTCTCCAGCTCGCACAAACTTTTCGGCCAGGAGCGCGAGACGGTCGATGAAGCCTACGCCGGCGACATCGTCGGCCTCGTAGGCCACGACAGTTTCGGCATCGGTGACACGCTCACCGAGGACACCGGCATCGTCTACAACGAGATACCGCGCTTCCCGCCCGAGTGCTTCGCGCAACTGCACAACCCGAATCCCTCGAAATTCAAGCAATTCCGCAAAGGCGTCGACCAGCTCCTGCAGGAGGGCGTCGTGCAGGTGTTCCACCTCAAGGATTCCGTGCAGCGCGTGCCGCTGCTCGCCGCAGTCGGCCCGCTGCAATTCGAAGTCGTGCAATACCGGCTCGAGTCCGAATACGGCGCCCCCTCGCGCCTCGAGACCGCCTCATGGCAATCGCTGAAATGGCTCCGCGCCGGCACAACCCCTGAGGAATTGAACGCCCTCAAGCTCCCCACCGGCTGCCGGCTCGCCTACGACGCCGACGAGCAGCCCGTGGTGCTCTTCCCAAGCGCATGGACGCACGACTATTTCAAAAAGCAAAATCCCGATGCGCCGCTCTTCGATCTCTCGGCTGATTCCAAGGAACCTGCGAGCACCGCTCCGTAATCCAGAGCGGTTCAACTAATTACTATAGCTGGGTTTTCGGAAGCGCCGTAGGCGCGGCACGTCTATAGAACCGGCGTGCAAAATCGAACAAGCTCCAGAGGAGCGGCATGTAAAACAGCGTCGCGTCACCGAACATGCCGCGCCTACGGCGCTCATGAAAGCGGCTACACTATTTGCTGCCGAATAAAGACAAATGCTGAAGTTCGATCTTTCGCCGACTCAAAGGAAGCAGGACGAGAGACCACTTGGTAGAACGCTCGCTTTTCGCGGGATTTCAGGATTAAAAGGATCCATGGAAGAAGAACTGAGAAAGCTCATTTCGGAGAATTTCCTTGATGATTTTGCAGACGCGATCGTCGCGCAGTCAAAACCGGCAATCGGGATGGTGAAGGAAAAAACGCGCCCGCACCACACGGGTGCCTCACAACTTGGCGGAGTGCCGGACGTGGCGCCTGGATTCGTATGGCCTGCATATAATGACGATCCGCTCGCCTTCGTTGCGCAGATTAATTTCAGCGAATTGAAGGAGGCTGATACAGACCGTGTTTTTCCGGATACGGGATTGCTATATTTGTTTTGCAGCGTCGAGGAATGGCCGACTTTGGATGATCCAAACGACAACGACAAATTCCGGGTTATTTATCAGCCAGCCGTTGAAAATCTCAGCGTCGCAATTCCGCCCGCCGACCTGCGGAAAGTGAATGTTTTTCCCGCAATCCCCATCGGATTCCGGCGGTTTCTATCAATACCGGACTTCTATTCCGCCGCAGGGAAAGCCATGGGAATCGGGAGTAATTGGAGCAACGAGTATAGCGGCATCATATGCGCACCCGGCGGAGTGGATGTCAGCGACGACACAGGCAAGCATCAGTTGCTCGGCTGGCCGGCGGCAATCCAGGAGGAAATGGCCGTGGGAGATGGACGCCTTTTACTGGCGCAGATTGATACCGATGGCGATCTGGGAATCGCGTGGGGCGGCTCAGGGACGCTCTATTTTTGGATCACGGAAGAAGACCTGAAAGCGTGCCGTTTTGGCAATGCCCGGGCGGGTGTTCAGTGTTGCTGAGTCTATCGGCTCACTTATCAGTTTCATCTCTGGGTCCCCTCCCCTTTCTCTGTGATCTCTGTGTTTAAAAATCGACCGCCCAAGAATATATCACAATTTATTGAATCCTTTGCACCCCCATGCGTCGTATTAATTAAGGAGGTTAATTAATTATATGCAGCTTAAAAATTACGCAGTTTTCGCAGCGCTGGTGTTCTCACTCTCCACACCGGCTTTCGCAGGCAATTGGAGAGGCGGTGGAGGTGGCGGCGGTGTATTTCGAGGCGCTAGTGGCGGCGGTGCAGTCCGGTCTGGCGGATTCGCCTCACGAGTTTCCGCGCCGGCGCGCTCTTTTGCCGCTAGCCCCGGTTTCCGCACTTCGACTTTCGCCACAACGCCGAGGGTGATATCACGGCCAGTGGTATTCTCGGGAGCCTCGGTAGCCGCCCCAAGGAGTTTTGCAACCACACGCGTCAATTCAGCGGCCACCGTGCGCGGCACGGCACCCAGGGTCGCCTTCAACCGCTCGAACAATTTCGGCGGTAGATGGGCTGCCGCAAGCGCCCACCCCGGCTGGAATCCGGGCAGGACCTACTTCTGGAACAATCACCGCTACCGTTGGTTTGATGGCGGGTGGTTGATCGTCGACCCGGGCCTGTGGCCTTACGGCTATCCGTATGGCTACCCGTACTACGACTCCGGCTATGACGATGAGCCGTATTACGACCAGCCAGCCACGACCTACAATCACCCCGCCCGGACGGCGGCGGATGTGCAGGCCAAACTCGCCCAGATGGGCTACTACACCGGCGATGTCGATGGAGACATTGGCCCGCTCTCGCGCCAGGCAATCGCCAATTACCAGAACGACCACGGGCTTCCGGTTTCCGGCGTGATTGACGACCAGCTCATGCAATCGCTCGGGCTGGAATAAATAAACCGGCAGCGAATTAACCAGGCCGGGTGCGATTCGTCGTGCCCGGCCTCAAGTTTTTACACCCGAACTTCTCGTTCCCAGGCTCCAGCCTGGGAACGCACTTGTCTTGGAAGCTCTGCTTCCCGGGCACGGCACGCCCCCGAACACGCTCCCGCAAACGGCTACCCGAATGTGTCGCCGTCGAATCCCCAGTTCTTCCCCTGCGCATTGTTAAACTCGATATAAACACGGTCCTGCACGATCCCGGCGTGCTCCTTCAACAAACTGCACAGCGCCGCCGAGAGCGGCTTCAGCTTCGCATCCGGCAGGCCGATGCTTTTCACCGATAGAAACGCCGTGGGTGCGATCGACCCGGCGAAGATCATTTGCGCCGGCGGCTCGATGGCGGCCATCACGTAGTCCTCCGGCTTGCCGAGCTGTTCCGAGAGGAGTTTGGACGCCGCCTTGAGCAGCACGCTCTGTTTCGCCCCGGGCAATTCCACATTGGTTTGAATCGAGAGGTAGGGCATGCCTCATCCAAGCGCGAATCACCGTATCCTGCGAGCCAAATCCCCCGCGCGCTTGCGCTTCGCGCGCCTCCTTGCCAAACTGCTGCCATGAAATTCCCCCTCCCCCTCGCAATCGCGCTCGCTTTTCCGCTGGCGCTCTCCGCCGCCGACACCACCCCGGCGCCCGCGCCCGATGCCGTGCGCATCGCCTGCATCGGCGACACGATCACGGACATGAGCAATTATCCCAAGGTGCTCGCGCAATTCCTCTCCACCGATTACGAGCTCGCGAAATACCACGCGAAATCCTACGACGTACGCAACTACGGCGTGCCCGATACCACTGTGGTCATGACCGAAAAACCGTGGATCAAAACGCCGAAGGCCGACGACGCGAAGGCGTTCCTCCCGCAGATCGTGGTGATCGAGATCGGCACGCAGGACACACAAAAAGGCAAAAACTGGGACGCGATCGCGACCTTCCCCGCCGCCTACAAGGACCTGATCAACCAATTCGCCTCGCTCTCTTCAAAGCCGAAAATCTACCTCTGCCTCCCGCCGCCGATCTACGGCACCACCGGCTGGGGCATGAGCGAGGACAACCTCACCAGCACCGTCATCCCCGACATCAAGCAAGTGGCGAAAGAGTTGAACCTCCCGGTCATCGATCTCCATACCGCCCTCGGCAATCGCCCCGATCTTTTCGACCACAGCGTCCACCCGACCGGCGACGCGAAGAAATACATCGCCGCCGCGGTTTACACCGGAATCCTCGGCATCGACCCGCCGGGAGCGCTCGTCGCCGCGCCGAGCACCTTCCCCGGCAAAAACCTCCTCGCCGACGCCAACCCCGGCGCCGAATCGGACACGCCCGCGTGGATCAACAAAGGCGGCGCGATCGCATTCGAGACCGACACCGTGCATGGCGGCAAGCGGGCCGTGGTGCAATCCGGGCGCACCGGCGAGGGTGACAGCCTCGGGCTGGACATCACCGCCGCGCTCAACGCCTCTGGCACCGGCGATTATTGCTTCCGCATTTTCTCGCGTCTCGCCGCCGATACTTCGAGCGGAGGCCGCAAGCCGCAATGCTGGGCCGTCATCACCTACACCGACGACAAAGGCGTCCACACAATCACCGGGCCGAAGCAAAACGTTTCCGCAACGGATTGGACTCCCTGCGGCGGCGCAGGCGTGCTGCATTGGACCGGCACGCTGAAAAGCGCGACCCTCTCCATCGCCTCGAGCGCCAAGGACAATTTGATCCTGGACGACGCCGAGCTGGGCAAATTTACCTACGCGCCGCCGGCGCAGTAGCCGGGGGGGTGAGTTTGTCCCACTAGGATTCGAACCTAGACAAGCAGAATCAAAATCTGCTGTGCTACCGTTACACCATGGGACAGTGCGGAAGGGGGTATATACGCGCGGTGCCCGAAAAATTAAAGGAACTTTTCCGGGGAATCACCGGGTATGACGCAAAAAATGGTTTTACCGCTGCATCAGGATTGCAAACGGTGGACGAGATTTTTTCCGGTCATCTCCGGCGGTTGCGGCTGGCCCAGCAGCGCGAGCATCGTGGGCGCGACATCGGCCAGGACGCCGCTTTCCACACGAAAAGTCTTTGCGTCATTCGCGACGTAAAGGAAATGCACGAGGTTCGTGGTGTGCGCGGTGTTCGGCGAGCCGTCGGGATTGCGCATCAACTCGCAATTGCCGTGGTCGGCGGTGATGAGGAGCTGGCCGCCGAGCGACAGCGTTTTTTCCACGACCGCTTTCACGCAGGCATCGATGGTCTCGACCGCTTTCACGCCCGCCTCGACCACGCCGGTGTGGCCGACCATGTCGGGGTTCGCGAAGTTCAAAATCACCATGTCGTACTTCGGCAGCGCCTCGACCACTTTTTCCGTGACCTCGGGCGCGCTCATCTGCGGTTTGAAATCGTACGTCGGCACATCCTTCGGCGAAGGAACGATGATGCGATCCTCGCCGGCATATTGCCGCTCCACGCCGCCGTTGAAAAAATAGGTGACGTGCGGGTATTTCTCCGTCTCGGCAATGCGGAGCTGCGTGAGCCCGGCGGCGCTCACGACTTCGCCGAGGATTTTGTCGAGCGACTGCGGCTTGAACACGACGGGGCAGCCGTACGTTTTATCATACTCCGTGAGCGTGACGTAATGCACCGCGGGCGTGACCTCCCGGTCGAACCCGTTGAAATCCTTCTGCAAGAACGCCACCGAAAGCTGCCGCGCACGGTCGGCGCGGAAATTGAACCAGAAGACCACGTCGCCATCGCGCACGCGCTGCTCGTTCGCGTTGCAGAAAATGAGCGGCGGGAGAAATTCGTCGCCGCGCGGCTCGGTCTTGTACGCTTCACGAACCGCGTCGGCGGGCGATTCGCTCGACTGCTTCCCGCGCCCGAGCACGATGGCGTCCCACGCGAGCTTGTTGCGGTCCCAGCGCTTGTCGCGGTCCATGGCGAAATAGCGGCCAATCACGGTCGCGATCTTCGCGCCGCTGGCGGCGGTCTTCGCGCTCACCGTCGCGAGGTAATCCGTGCCGCCGGTCGGCGAGGTGTCGCGCCCGTCCGTGATCGCGTGGATCATGATGTCGCCCACGCCCGCGTCGTGCGCGGCGTTGCAGAGCGCAATGAGATGCTCCTGGTGGCTGTGCACGCCGCCATCGGAAAGCAGCCCGAGGAAATGCAG
>DASZPK010000676.1:0-3863 GCA_035550335.1 Chthoniobacteraceae bacterium
ACGGCGACCTGCAAATGAGCAATCTCGTTTACGACGATGTGACCGACTCCGCGCGCATCATCGATTTCGAGCTCATGCACAACCCCGATCTGCCCGCCGACGAGCGCCACGCCGACGACCTGCTCGTCTTCCTCCAGGACATGATGTGGCGCGTCGAGCCCGGCCAATGGGTCGCGTTCGCGATGGATTTTCTCAACGCATACGACCGCCCCGAAGTCATCGCCGAACTTCGGCGCAACCTCGAAATCCCGCACGGGATCCCAGGCCTCTGGTGGGAGGTGCGCTCGAATCTTTTCGACCGCGAGGAACTCGAGCGGCGCGTCGCCGCATTGCGTGAAGCGCTTGATCTCGCCGCATTCCGAGGACGCCCCGAAATGGGATTGGCCGCTTCGATGTGAGAGGAGCGTCCGTCTTCCTCACTTGCCGAGGGCTTTGAGTTCGGAGCGGGACATTTCGTATTCGACGAGATCCTTGACGCCGGTGTCGAGGGATTTTTGGAAATCGGCTGCGGCAGTTGCCTTATCGCCGGCGATCAGTTTTTTCATTCCCGCGTAATACCACGCTTCACAATGCTGGTATTTGTCTTTCCATGCTTTGGGCGAGGTGGCGGCGGTGAAAAGATCGGCCTCGGTGAGTGTGCCGAGGAGATACCCGGCGAGCTTGGAATACCAGTCGCTCGCGGCGGCTCTTTTATCGTCCTTCAAGCGCTGTGTAAGGAAGTCGGCGAGTTCCGTGTTGGCCGCGTCGGCGTCACCGTTGCGGGTGCGGATGAGCCAGATGTAGAGGTGGGGGTAATCCCGGTATTTCGGTGAAACATCGCAGGCGCGCCGGTATTCCGCGAGGGCTTCGGTCCAGTTGCCCGCGAGGGATTTCATATTGCCAAGATCGAAATGGGGATGGGGGTCTTTGGGGTCGAGTGCAATCGCGTGATCGAAGTCGGCGCCGGCGCCATCCATGTCCCCCTTGTTCATTTTCGCGATGCCGCGGTTGTCGTAAGCGGCGGCATTTTTCGGTTCAATGGCGATGGCTTTTTCGTAATCCGCGATCGCACCGTCCAAATCACCCTTCCTCTTCTTAACATTGCCGCGGTTGTCGTAGAAGGCCGGCGTTTTCGGATCAAGTTCGATGGCCCTGTCATAAGCGGCGAGGGCCCCGTCCAAATCGCCCTGTTCCTTTTTTGCCATGCCAAGGCCATCGTAGGCACTGGCGTTTTTCGGGTTAAGCTCGGCGGCTTTTTCGTAATCGGCAACCGCGCCGTCCGGATCGTCCTTTTTTATTTTCGCGGTGCCACGATTGAGGAAAGCGTCGGCGTATCCCGGGTTAAGCCCGACGGAGAGGTTGAAGTCGGCGATGGCTGCGTCCAGATCCCCTTGCCTCGCTTTGACAATGCCGCGGCCATTGTAAGAGAGGGCGTTTTTTGGATCGAGGTCGATTAAATGGTTGAAGTCGCCCAACGCACTGTCGAGGTCGCCTTTCTTTTCTTTCGCGACTGCGCGGTTGCCCCAAGCGGCGATGTCCTTCGGGTCGAGGGCGATGATGACGTTGTAATCCGCGATGGCGGCATCGTAGTTTGCCTTGGAGAGTTCGATGGAGCCGCGGAGGAGATGGGCTGCGATTTGGAGGGAATCGAGTTCGAGGGCTTTATTGAGGTCCGCCAGGGCTGAGTCATTGTCTCCCTTCTGCAATTTCGCGGATCCGCGCCCGGAATAGGCGTTCGAGTTGGTGGGGTCGAGTTTGATGGCTTGGTCGAAATCGGCGATGGCGCGGTCAACGTCATTGCCATACTCCTCGGAATAGCCGCGCAAAGAATAGGCCTCGGCATTTTTTGGGTCGAGAGCAATGGCGCTGGTAAAGTCGGCAATCGCCCCGGAGTAATCGCGCTTCTCCCCCTTGATTTTGCCGCTCTTGATCAAATCCCCGGCGGTTTGCTGCGCGCGCGCGGTGAGAGCAAGGAGTAACAATGCCGGCAGGATGAGCCAATTTTTCATCGAGTTCGAGGGGGTTTCCGCGCAGCATAGCGCAAGGTGAGAGTGGAACGCAACCCGCGCGGAGATGCGCATCATGCGCTTTTTAAAATTGAATTCCCGCAACTCGCGGTAAACAATGCAACCCATGGTTACCGCGGAATGTTCCGAATCTTTTTTGGCCGCATCCATCGCCGCCGTGGCGCATTCCAATCCGGCTGCCCGTTAAACAACCCTCAACACCCATTCCCATGCCCCTATTTCATGCTTACGCCGCAAAATCCCCCAAGGGGCCGCTCGAACCGTTCAGCTACGAAGCCGGTGAGATCGGCGCCGATGAAGTCGAAATCAAGGTCTCGCATTGCGGGCTGTGCCATTCCGACCTTTCCATGCTCGACAACGATTGGGGGGCGACCCAATACCCGTTTGTGCCCGGGCACGAGGTGATCGGCACCGTGGCCGCGCTCGGCAGCGACGCGAAGGGGCTCGCCATCGGCCAGCGCGTGGGGCTCGGCTGGTCGGCGCACAGTTGCCTCGCATGCCACGAATGTTTGTCGGGTGACCAGCATTTGTGTTCGAAGGCGCAGGGGACGATCATGGGGCGGCACGGCGGGTTTGCCGACCGTGTGCGGGCGCAATGGGCATGGGTCCGCCCGATTCCCGAGGGGGTCGATGCCGCAAAGGCCGGCCCGCTCCTCTGCGGCGGCATCACGGTTTTTGCGCCGTTGGGCATCCATCAAGTTCCCTCCAGTGCGCGCGTCGGCGTGATCGGCATTGGCGGGCTGGGCCACATGGCGCTGCAATTCGCCAATAAATGGGGATGCGAAGTCCATGCCTTCACCACGAACGACAGCAAGGAGGCGGAGGCGCGCGAACTCGGCGCGCATTTCGTCCACAACACCAAGCGCGACGGCGAGCTGAAAAAAATCACCGGCTGCCTCGACCTCATTATCTCGACGATCAACGTCTCGATGGACATGAATCTTTTCCTCGGCGCGCTGCGGCCGAAAGGATGTTTCCACAACGTCGGCGCGGTGCTCAAGCCGCTGGAGGTACCGGCCTTCAGTCTGATCGCGGGCCAGAAATCAATTTCCGGCTCGCCGACCGGCAGCCCGGTGGACATCGATGACATGCTCGAATTTTGCGCCCGGCATTCGATTGCGCCGATCACGGAGCATTTTCCGCTCTCGCAAGTGAACGAAGGCATCGAGCGCCTTCGCTCCGGCAAGGCGCGTTACCGCGTGGTATTCGCCAACGACAATTAGGAGGCGATTCCATCGCTGGGCTACGTCGATTTTTCCGGCCACATCATCGCCTGGCATAAACCCGAGCCGAAATAGCGACCGTCATTTCCGCGGATATTCAAGCACCTGCCAGCCCTGCGCCTTGAACCCATCCGCGGCGCTTTGGGTGAGAAGGCCGTTGGTGCAAAACACGGCGGGCGGCTGCCCGGCAGGGGGCGGGGTTGCGAAATCCGCGGCCACCTTCGTCCACGACATCACATCCACCGGCGCGGCGGCGACCAGCGCGCCCTCCTGGTTCGTGGCGCAGGGGATGTCGCCATGCGCCGAGAGATCGTGCAGCGCACTCGTATCGGCGTTGTAGCGGTTGAGCAACTCGAGGCTCCCGCAGAGGAAACGCGCCTGCTCCTCGGATTGCACATGCGCCGCGAGCCGCGTCTCGTTCCCAAGGCCGCGCATCCCCTGCAGGTGCGTGAGGTCGTTGACGAATCGCGTTTGCAAGGAGGGACTGAACCACGCGTTTTCGAGCAGCGGTTTCATGTCGGCCTTGGAAACGCCGAGCGCCTTGAGCCGCTTCGCGTTGGCGGCGGTCACATCCGCGGGCGGGGCGGTGAGCAGATGCTCATCAATGTCGGAGAGCCATCCGATGTTGCTCACG
>DASZPK010000677.1:0-1692 GCA_035550335.1 Chthoniobacteraceae bacterium
TTCAATTGCATCTCGAGGCGGTTGAAATCGACGGCCACACCTCGCCAGCGGACGCCGTTGTGCTCGCAAAGTGGGTCGGCGATACCCCGGCGTACGGCGACCGCGTTTCCATCACGGGAGAGATGGACGATATTCCCGCACCGCGAAATCCGGGCCAATTCGACTACGCCGCGTACATGCACCGGCTCGGGATTTATTCGGAGATTTCGATGCTCGATGCCGCCAGCGGCGAAGTCCTGGACGGCGGCCATGGGAATCCTCTCGTCGCGCTGGCATTGAACACTCGCCACTGGGTGCAGCAAAAATTGCAGGTCGATCTCGAGGATTCGCCGAACGTCAGCGGCTTGGTACAGAGTCTCACGCTTGGATTGAAAAACGAGACGCCCGAGGAAACCCGGGAGCTTTTCCAGCGGACGGGAACGTTGCATCTCTTCGTCGTGAATGGCCTTCACATCGGAATGTTCACCACCATTATGTTCCTGCTCGTGAGGCTCTTCGGCGCAGGGCGCGTGCTCTCGGTCCTCATCGTGGCCCCGCTGGTTTGTTTTTATGCGCTGCTCACGGGCTCCAGCACTGGCAGCGTGCGGGCAACCGTCATGACCCTCATCATTCTCGGCGGCATGCTCGCCGACGGCAAACCGGCCATGATGAACAACCTCGCCGCCGCGGGCCTCGCGATCCTCGCATGGAATACCAATGAGCTTTTGATGCCCGGCTTCCAATTTTCCTTCGGCGTGGTGTTCACGATCATTCTCCTGGCCGGGCCGCTGCAAAATTATTTCGCGAAGTTCGGGAAGCCCGACGAATTTCTGCCGCGCGCCCTTTGGAACCGCCGCCAGCGAGCCTTGAATTATTGCTCATGGAACGTGGCCGCCATGCTTGGTGTTTCCATTTCGGCAACTCTCGGCTCGCTTCCATTCGCCGCGTCCTATTTCGACCTGCTCACGCCCTCGGCGCTGGCCGCAAACCTGGTGGTGGTGCCGATGGCATTCCTGATCCTCACGCAGAGTATTCTATCGGCCGTCGGAGGGATTTTTTCGACATCGCTCTCCGCTGTGTTTAACAATGTTAATTGGGTGATCGCCAACATGGTGCTGGCGACCGTGCGTTTCTTCTCCCAGTTTCCCGGCGGGCATTTCTATGTCGAGATGCCGCCCTTCCAATCGAAACCGGCGTGCGAGATCACAGTGCTCGACCTTGGCGATGGCGGTGCGGTCCATGTGCGCTCGCAGGCGCGCGACTGGCTGCTCGATTGCGGCAACACCGGACCCTACGAAAGCACCGTGCGCAATTATCTCCACTCGCGCGGCGTGAACCGGCTCGATTGCTTCGTTGTTACGCACGGAAATTCGAAGTTCATCGGTGGCGCGAAATCGGTTGAGGAGGATTTCACGCCCGTGGTCTCAGCCGATTCGCCGCTGGATGATCGCTCCCCGGTAAGGCGCGCGTATCACGACTGGCTGTCTGCCAATGCGCTCACCCGTGCCAATTGGAAGCGCGGCGATGCGCTGGATGTCTCCGTCGTGGCGAAAATCCGCGTGCTTTATCCCCCGCCCGATTCCGCCGCCCGCCTCGCGGATGACAAGACGCTCGTGATGCGTCTCGAATGCGGCGGGTGCCGCGTGCTTTTTATGTCTGGCGCGGGCGCGTTCACCGAGCAATGGCTCCATGACAACGAACCCGACCTGCGCT
>DASZPK010000678.1:0-5341 GCA_035550335.1 Chthoniobacteraceae bacterium
CCCTGCTCGTTGAAATGATAAACGAGCACGGTGTCCTTGTCGTAGGTCTTCTTCGGGTCGTTCACGCCCTCGGCCTTGGGGTTGCCGTAATACATCCAGATCATGGTCGACGTGCCTGGCTTTAAGTCAGGGATGTTGACCCAGATTTCCGCTGTCTGCCCGAGCGGGTCGTAATTTTCAATGTGATAGGTGAGCAGCGTCTTGTCGTCCGAGGCCACAAAGCGCAGGTCGCTGAGGTCGTCAGTCTTCGCCGAATTCCACGAGATCATGTCGTCGTGGAGACGGATGAGCACCGGCGTTGTTCCGATGGGATCGCCGATGCCAGCGCCCTTGTCGGAGGTGTCGATCGTGATTTTTCTGCGGACCGTCCAGTCGGGATTCCACCAGGCGCCCGCTGTGGCGCTCCACATGCACGCGGCCATGAACGCGCAGAAGAGCGCGGTTAAGAGTTTCGAGTTTCGGGTTTTCATTTTCATACGGGCAGTGGTTGGGATTTAAAATTGCGCCCACACGCGGAAGGTGATGCGCGGGTCGTAAGGCCGGGTGATGCCCTGGCTGATGAGCGGGAAGGCGAGGTCGAGCGAGCCGTTGAGATCGTCGAGGAGTTTCATCCGCGTGCCGAAGCCGAAGCTCGCGAGGGTGAATTCCTGCTGCTGACCCGGGAGCGGATCGATGACGGCAACCATGCCCCAGTCGGTGAAGCCGTAGAAACGCCAGTCCTGCATCTTGCCGTGGGTCCAGGTATTGAGCGGCGGGGTGCGCAGTTCGCCGCTGGCGAAAATGCCCTTGTCGCCGAGCACGGCGGACTCGAGGTAACCGCGCACGGTGGAGAGACCGCCGCCGCTGATCTGCTCGCTGTTGAGCAGCGGCTGGTCGGCGAGCTGGCCCTGGATTTTGGCGTAGGCCTGGAAGCCTTGCGGCAGGTCCTGCGTATGCGCGAGTTCGCCGTGGACGTAAATGAAATTGCCGCCGGCGTTGAAGCGGCTGTTGTCGAGCTCGGAGAGCGTGCTTCCCGCGCCGCGAAGATTCGCGGTAAGGCTGAGGTCGGCCTCGGTGCTGTTGCCCTTGTCGACCCAGTTCGCGTTGTAATCGGCGGTGAGCGGGTAATAAGTCACCGGCGTCTCGATATTGCTGCCGCTGAGCATCAGGTTCTGGTCGTAGTGCTTGAAATTGAAGCCGACCGTGAGCGATTCATAAAAGCCGTAGCCGTGTGCGGGATCCTTGGTGATGGAAGGGAGACTGATGATGCCGAGGAGGGCCACGGTCTCGCCCTTGCCGACGACATCGGAGCCGCCGAGGGAGGAGACGTTGCTGTTCTGCTTCGTGCCGAGGAGCATGAGGCTCAGCCAGTTCACGTCGGGGAAGCGGGCGATATAATAGGCCGAGTAAACCTCGCCGTCGGGAAGATGCTGGGGGGCGAGCTGGAAGCTCACGCCCGCGCCCTGGCCGGCCTGCCAGAGATTGCTGTCGCTCAGGGAGCCGTTCACGCGCAGCGGCGAGGTGTTGGCGCTATAACGGTTGTTTAACTCGATGCTGCCGTGCACGGGCGCCTTGTCCTGCACGGTGAGGTCGATGTCCACGGTGCCGGGGGCGAGGCCGGTCTTGAGGCCGTCCGATGAGACGGTTACCCTGCGGTCGGGCAATTGGTTGAGGGCCGTCAGGTCGCGCTGGACGGGGCCGCCTTCGCTAAGGTCGGGCACCGTGCCCGGCGCGAGCGATGGGATCTGTTTCTTGATGTCGTCCGGCGAAAAGTATTTGGCTCCGTTCACGCGCAACTGGCCGACAGTGCGCTCCACCGCCTCCAGCATGATCACGCCGTGCGAAGGGCGTTGCGGGGGAACCACGACGGAGACGCTGGCGAACCCTTTCGCCTGGTAGGCGCTTTGGAGTGCGGCGCGGGCTTTTTCGACATCGTCCTTCGTGCGCTCGGGGCCGAGGAAAGGATAGACGGCTTGCTCGACCTCCAGGGTGGTGAGTTTATGCACGCCTTTGACCCGGTACTCCGCGATATAAAAGGAGGGCTCCGGCGGCGGGGTGGCGGTTCCGGATTGGTCGGGTACTCCGGGCTGGGTGGCCGCTGTTACTATTTTCACCGTCGTGGAAGAGGCCGCAGGTGAAGGCAACGGACTCGGGGCCGCGTGGATTTCGGCGACAGCCAAGGTCACAAAAACAGCCGTCAGCACGGCGATTTTATTCTGGAAACCGCATACAGGTCCTTTCCCGGCACGGCTGGCGCGCATGGAGGTCTCCTCATGATCCCGCGTTGGAAATGTCGTTTTAATAAAAATTTATCAGGGCGAAAAGCTCGGTTGCCAGAGCGATAGCTCTGCCAGTGCGCCTCAATGAAGACCACGAATGTTACAATTGTGTGACGAACACGTTACAATTCGATGAACTTTTCTTCACAGGATTGAACCAACAACTGGCGAATAACCCCGGTTTTCATAACCTTGGACCCCATTGCTTGCCGATTTGCCGTCTTCGTGCAACAGTTCCAGCGATTTGCGCCAGATTCATTGCCGCCCCAAAACTGCCATGAAACAACTCTCCCTCCCGTTTCGCGTCGCGATCCTTCTGCTTGCCATCATCCCCTTCGCCAGGGGTGACGACGCCGCGACCAAGGACCTGCTCACTTCCACGCCGTGGAAAATCACCCTTCAGAAAGGCACGACGATCGTCCGCAATTTTAACAAGGACGGCTCATTTTCCACCGTGGGCAAACCGGATGAAGGCGGCCAGTGGCGGGTCACGCTCAATACCGTGGTGCAGATTCATCCGGGTGGGAAAAAGGATGTGTTCGATCTCCCGCTCAACCCCAATGGCACCACCGGCACCGCCAGCGACGGCGAGACTTTGACCGCCGTGCAGGTGATCGGGACGGGAGCGGAAACCCAGACTGCCCCAGCCGCCATCACCAACCAGCAAAGGGAAGACGCGAAGGCCATGTTGGTTTCGGGGCCGTGGAAATTCACGGGGATCGGTTGGGGCGCGGTGTGCACGTTCACCAAGGATGGCGGGTTCGCCATCGAGGGGGAGTTTGGGCCGGGCGGGACTTGGTCCATCGCCGATAACGTGGTCAGCATCGCCTATGACGGGCGCGCCGAGGTCCTCGCGCTGCCGCTTAATCCAAAGGGGACCAATGGCAAGGATCCCAACGGCAGGCCTTTCACCGCCGTGCTTCAAAGCACCGCAAACGCGCCCGCCGCCGGCGGCCCCGCTACAGCAGGCGCCGCCACGGACACCGCGTCCGTGGAGGCGCAGCTTGAAGCCGTGCCGTGGCGGTTTCTCGGCACGTGGTGGTACGCCGTGCGCGTACTGGCAAAGGACGGAACTTTCACCACGAAAGGGAATGGCGAGAGCGGCACCTGGGCGGTCGCGAATAACTCCGTGGTGCTGACTTTCCCGGACGGCCACAAGGATTCCTTCGCGCTCCCGCTCAACCCGAACGGCATGCACGGCGCCGACAAGGAAGGAAACCCCGTGCTCATCACCGCGGGCAAACCCGATCCCGCTCCCGCATCGGCCCACCCGCATTCCGACCTCGATTTCCTCAAGCAAACACCGACTCCCGGCCCCGCCGACATCGCGCGCGAAAACGCCGGCTCCATCGCCACGCTGGTCTCAGGCCCATGGAAATTCACCGGGCGAAGCTGGACCGTGGTGCGGATTTTTGCCAAGGACGGCACTTTCACCAGCGTGAACCAGCCCAAGGAATACGGGACATGGAAAATCGTTGGCGCAAAGATCAATCTCGTTTACCAGGACGGGCATATCGACACGCTCTCGCTCCCGCTCGACCCGAAAGGGACCGATGCCGCGGACCGCGTCGGCATTCCCGTGCTGGCCGTGCTGCAGGACACCAGCGGCGCCGCACCGACTCCCGCGCCCACTGCGGCCCCCGTGGCTTCCAACCCCGCGCCTTTCGGCAACACCGCGCCTGCCGCCACTCCCGCGCCCCGCCCGCAAGGGCCGACGCCCCCGCCTTTTGGCACCACGCTGCCTCCCGCGCAGTAAGGGACGGATAGGACTGAAACGACGGAAATAGTTTCCGCGCGTGAGTCTTGGGAAGTGGGATGTGCCCAGTTCGTTATGAACGTTCATTTCGTCCACTTCGTCCAATTCGTTCACCCTGCGGGTTACAGCATAACCAAAAACATCTCTAGTGCGAGGACGACACGGGCGCCAACACGCGCCGGAACCCAAAGCTGACATCGCGGATGCCGGGATTACCGCCGAAGCGAAAAGAAGACAACAGAAGCTCGGGAGTGCGGTTGAACCAGGACGCGCCGCGAACGACACGGAATTTCTGTGTGGTATCATACCAATCCTCGCACCACTGCCAGACGTTGCCTCCCATGTCATACAACCCATATTCATTGGCTTTAAAGCTCCCAACCGGCGACGTGTGGTCGTAATCGTCCACTTTGAAGCTGGGATCATAATTGCCTGCTCCTTTCTGTGGAGGCCATTCGTCCCCCCACGGATACTTGCCCTCCCCAACCGCCACGCTCCACTCCTTCTCCGTCGGCAAGCGATACTCCTGGCCCTGGCCGATCTCCCCCTCCTTGCGTTCCTTCTGCGTCAGCCATGCGCAAAACGCTTTCGCATCCCCCCAGTTCACATTCACCACGGGATGATCCTCCCCCTGTTTAAACCCTGGGTTCTTCCAACTAGCAGCCACTCCAGGGTTCGCCGTCGCATAAGCACGGTAATCCTCCACCCGCGTATCCCAAATGCCAAAGAGCACCTTCATCCCTGGCACAGTAATGAATTCCATCCCCAATGAATTCACATAGTCGCCGCCAACGGAACCCGCGCGTACCAGAATCTTGCTGACCTTGGCCAGCGGCGTCACGACCTGGCCGGAATCGGTCTTCACAGCGAACTCGGTTGCAGCCAGTTGGCCCTTCAACATGTCGCCATTTTGGAGACTCACCTGCGCCATGTGATTTGCGCCGGCAAATTCTATCGTGCGTATCTTCTCCAGCTTAATGTTTAAGTTGGCGTATCCCGTCCCCAGCTTAAGCGTGTCAATCGCCGGCGTGCCGATGACTCGCGAGCCATCCGTGAGAGCAATCACGAGTTGCAGCGAGCTTGTGTCAGCCGGGACAGGGGACACAACTGCATTTTTATCCTCCGCATTTTTCCCCTCCTGACCCATCAGGCTCCCCGAAATGAGGAGGCAGACCCACCATGGAATCAGCTTCTTGATGTTCACCGGCACGGGCAGGAAGTTTAGGCCAGGTTGTTCACTGCGTCGAGTCCATCAAACAGGAACTTTCATCCAAAACAACAAACAAGAAGGAGCCTCATCATGGTCCGCTCTTCCCGCAGGGTGAAC
>DASZPK010000679.1:0-3795 GCA_035550335.1 Chthoniobacteraceae bacterium
TTTTCCCGGATTCACCCCCCCTTATTTGCCCGCGGGCATCTTCACCTCGAAGGTCCCCTTGCCGTCGAGCAACTTTGTAAAACCGCCATTATACAGCCACTGCTTCGCGCCGGGGTCGTCCTTCAAATACGCATCCCAGAACGCCTCGCTCGCGATGCAGATCAGCCGCTGGTAGCCGGCATCGGAATCCCTCGGGACGACATGCCCGGAAAATGCCATGTGGTCGGCTCCCTTGAATATCACGAGGCAGGTCTCCGCATGCGATGTGCCATCGAACGGGATGCGGCGCTCGGAGGCCTTGGTCTCGCCAATGGGGCTGTCGTCGAGCGTGCCGGTCATGTAGAAAATCGGGATCTTGATGGTGTCGAACGCCCCTTTGCGATCGGCGAGCGGGGGCACGGGGGCGCTCATCGCCACGGCGGCCTTTACTCGCGGATCGCCGAGCGCCGGCCTGCCCGCGCCGAACGTCTCGCCGGCGATCGCGGTCGTCGTCCACCCTCCGAAAGAGTGGCCCGACATGCCGATTCTCGCGAGGTTCAGCCGGCCCTTTAGCGGCGAATCGGAATCCTTTTCCATCTTCGCCAATTCATCGATCGCGAAACTCACATCCTGCGCGCGGTTGATCGCATTCGACACATCCTTTACGGAATCCTGCATCGCCTTTGCCGCGGCGATCAGCCCGCCCGCATCGCGCCACACGGCGTCATCGCTCCCGTGGTGCTGCAAATGCACCGACACATAGCCGCAGCCCGCCCAATACTCGCCGAGGTATCCATAGCCCTCGCGGCTGCCGCCCAGCCCGTGCGAAAATATGATCACCGGGAACGGCCCTTTTCCGTGCGCCGGGTAGTAGATTTTCACCGGTACATCGCGATCGCGCGCGGCGTCGTGCCAGGTCAATTCGATCGACGCCACCTGCCGCGACGGCGAGGGCGGCGCGTATTCCGGCGTCTTCGCCCGGGCGGGGAAAAAATTGGTCGCGATGAGAACGGCGGCAAGCGAGAGAATCCTGAGGCGCATGATGTTTAGTATACCAGACATCGCGCAGCTTTCCGCCGTTACAATTTTTTTGAATCGAGAGACGCCCCGCGCCGCCAGCGTCAATACTTCCGCCTTAAGGCCACTTATAAGATTTCGTTAAAAAAGGACTTTTTTGTTTTTTGTATTTGAACGAAGACATATATTCGCAGTCCAATGTCATTGCCCCGGTTTTTTTGATGCTCCCGCCGATGAAAGCCCCCGCACATTTATGCACAAATTCTTCACGCGCCTGCATCCTTGCTGCGGTTTTGGCACTCTCATCCATCGCGCAAACTCGCGGGGCTGATTCGGAGAAACCCGCGCCCGCCGCCGGGCCGCCGGAAGCCATGGCCGCAAATGAAAACGACGACACCGAAGTGCTCGACCCAGCCGCAACCGGCGCAAAAAAAGCAATCACGCTCGAGCAGGCCTATGCGATGACGCTCGCGACCGATCAATCCGTCCGCAATGCCTATCTCGAAATCCGCAAGGACAACCTCCTCCCATGGAGCGCGCTCACAAAACTCAGCCCGCGCCTCACCGCCGGTTACTCCGCGAACCACAGCGAGACCAAGACCCTGCCGCAGTTTGAAAACCCCTCGGTCCTCACCGCCACCGGGTCGCAGAACGCGAACTACACCCTCCAGCAGACCCTGATCGATTTCACGTTTTTCCCGGCGTACCGGCTCGCGAAATTGCAGGGGGCCTCGGCGCGGTTGCAATACCAATTCACGCTGCGCACCGTCCTGTTCGGCGTGGCAAAGGCGTATTACGAAGTGCTCAAACAGCAGAAAATCGTGAAGCTCGACAGCGACAACCTCACGCTCGCCGGCAACCAGCTCCAGCTCTCCGAGAACCAGCACCAGGCCGGCGCGGTGTCGCGCGTGGACGTGCTGCGCGCGCAATCCACCCTCGAAACCGCCCGCCAGACGCTCATCA
The DNA here is from genome assembly GCA_035550335.1 of Chthoniobacteraceae bacterium. Lineage (GTDB taxonomy): Bacteria > Verrucomicrobiota > Verrucomicrobiia > Chthoniobacterales > Chthoniobacteraceae > DASZPK01. Next base: position 1,960 of record DASZPK010000679.1, read on the forward strand.
CCGACCGCAACACGCTCCTCCTCGACCGCGACAACCTCGCCAACATGCTCAACCTCCCGGTCGACGACCGCAATTTTTCCGTAAGCCAGCCGGACGATGCCGCCGAGACGGGCAAATCATTCGAGGCCTCGCTCGCGCAGGCGTACGCGAACCGCGAGGATTTCAAGGTCAGCTCGCTCGCGATCAGCGAAAACCAGGAGCAGCGCAACGAGGTCATCGGCGAATATGCGCCCAGCGTTTCCGCGAATTTTTCCCAAAATTGGGCGGCATCCACCGGCAACCCAAACAGCGAATCATGGGGCGCATCCATCTCGGTGAACGTGCCGATTTTCACCGGCGGCCAGCGGGAAATCGACCTGCGCACCGCGCATTACAACATCGAGGAGGCGAAGCTCGCCCTCGAGACCACGGCGAAAAACGTCGAGGCGGATGTGAGGACGACGTGGCTGGAGGTCGAGACGCTGCGGCAGACGATCAAGTCGCTCAAAGCCCAGGTCGCCGCCGACGAGCAGAATTACCAGGACCTCCTCAACCAATACAAGGTCGGCGCCGCCACGAGCCTCGACACGCAGACCGCGCTCTTCCAGCTTTTCACCTCGCGCACGAACCTTGTGGAGCAGACGTATCAATTCCAAGTCGCGTTGCGCGACCTGCAGCGCTCCATCTCCGCATTCCAGGACGACCGCGTGAAAGGCGTGCGCCTGCCGAAAACCGTGTTCGAGCCCACACCCAAAATTTATGAAGTCCAATAACAAAGGCGGCGCGCTCGTCGGCTGGGTCATCGTGCTTGGCTTCTTGGCCGTGACCGGCTTTTTCGGTTACCGGTACTGGCAGAACTCGCACAAGACGGTTTACCAGTTCGACACCCAGCCCGCGAAGCTCGGCGACATCACGCAATCCGTCACCGCGACCGGCACGCTCAACCCCGTGATCAACGTCCAGGTCGGCAGCCAGGTCTCGGGAAACATCAAAAGTCTCGGGGCCGATTGGAACTCGAAGGTGACAGCGGGCCAGGTCGTCGCGCAAATCGATCCGGCGTTGTTCAAGGCGCAGGTCACGCAAGCGCAGGGCAACCTCGACAATGCCAAGGCCGCGCTGAAGCTCGCCAATATCCAGCTCGACCGCACCAAGGACCTGCGCGCAAAAGACAGCACCCCGCAGTCCGCCCTCGACCAAGCCCAGGCGACCGTGGACCAGGCAACGGCGCAAGTCGAGACCACGCAGGGCGCGCTCGATCTCGCCAAGGCCAATCTCAAGAACTGCGACATCGTTTCGCCGGTCGATGGCATCGTTATCTCGCGCAACGTCGATGTCGGCCAGACCGTCGCCGCCGGGCTCAACGCGCCTGTGGTTTTCGTGATCGCGAAGGACCTCAGCAAAATGCAGATCGACACCAACGTTTCCGAAGCCGACATCGGCAACGTGACCGAGGGGCTGGATGTCGATTTCAAGGTCGACGCGTTCCCCTACAACACCTTCCACGGAAAAGTCACCCAGGTGCGCAATTCGCCCACAACCGTGCAAAACGTGGTGACCTATGATGCCGTGATCAGCGTCGCGAACGACGATCTGAAATTGAAACCCGGCATGACCGCGAATTTGACCGTGATCGTGCAGCACAAGGAAAACGTCCTGCAAATTCCCAACTCCGCTTTTCGCGTCCGCATGCCCGAAGAGCTCTTGGCTCCCAGCCCAAGCCCCGCTCCCAGCGCATCGACCGCCGCGGCGGCCAGTCCGGCCCAAGGCCCCGATGGCAACAATGGCGGCGGGAAGCACAAAGGCGGAGGAGACCCCGCCCTTCGCCTCCAGCGCACGGTTTATGTGCTTCCGGCGGGG
>DASZPK010000680.1:0-3434 GCA_035550335.1 Chthoniobacteraceae bacterium
AGCAATTGGATGAACTCGCGCACCATGCCGAATGCGGGCGCGATGCCCTTCGCTTCCTTTGCAAAAAAATCGCGGAGGGCGTTCAGCAGCTTCATCTCAGCCGCAGTCGGCTCGCGTTTCCCCGCGGACGAGAGCGTGACCGAAATGCAACGCGACAAAATCGTGTCGGGCAACGCCTCGGGTTGCGCGGTGGTGAGCAACAGCAGCGAATTGTTCGGCGGCTCCTCCAGCGTCTTCAGGAAGGCGTTCGCTGCCTCGGTCTTGAGGCGGTCGGCGTCGAAAATGATGCCCACTTTTTTGCCGCCGAGCAGCGAGCGCATCTGCAATTCCCGTTCCAACTCGCGCACCTGCTCGATCACGATGCGCCTCGATTTCGATTCCGGCTCCGCCACGTGCACGTCGGGATGATCCAGCGCGGTGCCGTTGACCTTGCGCACGCCGGCACTGTCGGTCACAAGCGCGGCGAGGTCCGCGGCCAATGCCCGCTTGCCGCTCCCCTGCGGGCCGCAGATGAGATACGCGTGAGCCAGCCGTTGCTGCTCATTGGCGCGGCGGAGGAAATTGAGCGCGACTTCTTTCGGGAATGCCACGGCGCTACACCCTCGCGTTCAATTTTTCCTGCAAATGCCCCCAGATTTCATCTTCGATCTCGCCGACCGATTTCGACGCGTCGATGAGCCGCACGCGCCCGCGCTCCACCAGCGCGAGTTTCAGGTAACCCTCGCGCACCGCCTCGTAAAATTCCGCCGGCTGCTGTTCCATGCGGTCCACCGGGCCCGTGGATTCCGGGCGCGCGAGCACCCGTTTGCGCGCCTTGTCCGAATCGAGATCGAGCACGAAAGTGATGTCCGGCAAACAGCCGCCCACGGCGAAATCGTTGATCGTCTTCACGGTCGCCGCATCGATGCGCCGCGCCACGCCTTGGTATACCGTCGTGGAATCGAGGTAGCGGTCGGCCACCACCGTCTTGCCCGAGGCCAGCGCCGGCTCGATCACCTCGCGCGCGAGTTGCGCGCGGCTCGCTGTGAAAAGCAGGATCTCCGCCTCCGGAGTCATCGTGTCACCCGCCTTGGAGAACTGCACGAGATGGCGGATTTTTTCCCCGATGGGCGTCCCGCCCGGCTCGCGCGTGAGGATGAAGGGAATCATCTTCTCCTCCAGCCGCGCCGCCAGCCGCTCGATTTGCGTCGATTTTCCGCATCCCTCCGAACCCTCAAACGTGATGAATAAGCCTCGCTGCATCAGCAGCCGATGTAAAAACAAAGCCGCCGCGTTGTCGATAGCAATGCGACAGTTTCCGGAAGAATCGCTCAGTGCGTGATCACGCGCGGCCCCTCGGAGGGCTGCTCGGTTTCCTTCGCCATGCGATCGGCGTTCTTGCGGGCATTGATCACGAAATCGTTGTTCTCACCGTAGCGCGCCCACGGGCCGGAGGGGATGTCGCGCGCTTCCACAAACTTCCAATCCACCACGTCCTTCGTGCCCATGCCGAGGAAATCGCGCACCGCGGGGGAGACATCCAGCCCGGCGCCGCCATTGATGTTCCATTTCGGAGTCTCATCGCCAAACACATACTGGTAGTGGTCGGTGCGGAACGGCCCGCAGTCCGCCCACTGCGCGTAGCAGACCTTGCCGTCGTGGTTGCGGATGGCGATCCAGCGGTTCTGGAGCACGGAATGGCCCGGCTGCACGAAAGCATCCTTGAACCACGGGATCACCTGGTAGGCTTCCGGCTTCGTCGACCCGTGGGTGACATCGTTGTAGGGCAGCGCGAAATAGAAAGGATTCAGCCGGGGAGTGAAGGCGACCGGGATGAAGTTGCGACGCTTGGATGGGTCGGGATTATCGAACCCGCCGTAGTTGGCCTCCCAATCGGGGTCCCACGAGCTTTTGAAATTCGGCACCGGGTTTGCCCCCGCGGCCTGTTCGCCCACCCAGAAAACCGTCGCCACGATCCGCATCTTCCACGGGTAGCGCCCCGAGACCACGCTGCGGCCCGTGGTCGGCACGAACACCTGCGGCTCGATCTTGAGCAGCGCGCTCTCGCGCAGCTTCATGGCGTACTTTGCGAAGTCCTCGCTACTTTGGTAGGGGGACTGCGCATACGCTGTTGCGGCCAACATCGCCGCAAATCCAAAGAGAGTGGGGTAGAGCCTTAATCTCATGGTGGGGCTGCTTATAGTGCAATTTCGCAAGCGCGTAAAGCGATTTTTTCTGTTATGTCCTGATTCTGTATTTTTGGCCGATAAAATTACCTAAATTGACAATCTTTTGCGGGTTGGGTGAGGATTTGTGAAATTTTGTGTTATAAATGGAGTATACACAGCATCAAACATGCCGCCTTTAGTCGAAATACAATTCGTATACTGGCTGTCCGGCTCGACTTTTTCCGGCCACTTGGATTAATGAGGTTGCGTGAAATCCTTCCCCCTTCTCACAAAACTCCTTTCGCTTGCTCTGATCGCATCTTCCTTCAGGGGCCTGAATGCCCAGACACCGGTTGCCAGCCCTGCCCCGTCGCCGCTTCCATATACGGGCGTGAATCTCTCCGGCGGCGAATTTTACCATCCCAAGCCGGGCGTCGCGCCGCAATACGGCAAAAACTTCATCTATCCTTCGCCGGAAGAATTTGCCTACTTTGCCTCGAAGGGGATGAACGTCTTTCGCGTGCAGTTCCTCTGGGAAACACTCCAGCCCGAAATGAACAAGCCGCTGGTTCCCGCCGAGGTGGACCACCTCCACGCATGCGTGAAATCCGCCACGGACAAAGGCCTCATCGTGCTGCTCGACCCGCACAACTACGCGCGCTACTACGATAAAATAGTCGGCTCCGCTGATGTCCCCGACGCCGCGTTTGCCGATTTCTGGGGACGCCTCGCCGCTGAATTCAAAGACAACCCGAACGTCTGGTTCGGCCTCATGAACGAACCACATGATCTTCCCGCCGAACAATGGCTCGGCGCGGCGAATGCCGCCATCGACACCATCCGCAAAACCGGCGCGCAGAATTTGATCCTCGTCCCCGGCATCGGCTGGACCAGCGCCGGCCAGTGGACGAAAAACGGCAACAGCACCGTGATGCTGGGCTTGAAAGACCCGGCGAACCATTTCGTCTACGAAGTCCACATGTATTTCGATCCCGACAACTCCGGCACGCACACGCAAATCGCCAGCCCCACGATCGGCGTCGAACGCCTTCGGGATTTCACCGCGTGGTGCCGCGAGCACAAGGCGCGCGCGTTCCTCGGCGAATTCGGCGCCGCCGCCTCGCCCGAAGCCGCCACCGCGATCGAAAACACCCTCTCCGACATGGAGAAAAACCGCGACGTCTGGACCGGCTTCACCTGGTGGTCCGCCGGACCGTGGTGGAAGGATTACATGTTCACGCTCGAGCCAAAGAAGGAAAACGGCGCGGTCATCGACCGCCCGCAGAT
>DASZPK010000681.1:0-2291 GCA_035550335.1 Chthoniobacteraceae bacterium
CCTATGATTGCCTGACTTCATGGCCAAAGGAAAGAAACCAGCCAACGGTTCCGCGCTCGACTTTGAAGCCCAGCTTTGGGCTGCCGCCGACAAAATGCGCGGCCACATGGACGCCTCGGAATACAAGCACGTCGCGCTCGGCCTCATCTTCCTGAAATACATCTCCGACGCCTTCGAGGAAAAACGCGAGCAAGTCCTCTTCGGCTTCTCCGATCCCAAGAGCGAATGGTTCATCAAGGACGAACCGCAACGCGCCGAAGCTGCCGAGAACCGCGACGAATACCTCGCCGCGAACGTGTTCTGGCTGCCGCCCGAAGCCCGTTGGCACACCATCAATGCCAAAGCCAAGTCCCCAGAAATCGGCAAGGTGATTGACGACGCGATGGGCGCAATCGAGCGCGAGAACCCCACCCTCAAAGGCGTGCTGCCCCGCGATTACGCGCGGCCCAGCCTCGACAAAGTCCGGCTCGGCGGCCTCGTGGACATCATCAGCAACATCGGCTTCAACCAGTCCGCCGCGAAATCCAAGGACGTCCTCGGGCGCGTCTATGAATATTTCCTCGGCCGATTCGCCAGCGCTGAAGGCAAGGGCGGCGGCGAATTCTACACCCCGCAATGCGTCGTGCAGGTGCTCGTCGAGATGCTCGAACCCTACAAAGGCCGCGTCTATGACCCCGCGTGCGGTTCGGGCGGCATGTTCGTCTCCTCGGAGAAATTCGTCGAGGAACACGGCGGCCGCATCGGCGACATTGCCGTGTATGGGCAGGAATCCAACTTCACCACCTGGAAACTCGCGCGGATGAACCTCGCCATTCGCGGCATTGACGCCAACCTCGGCCCGCGCAACGCCGACAGCTTCCGCACCGATTTGCATCCCGACCTCAAGGCCGATTTCATCCTCGCCAACCCGCCGTTCAACATGAGCGATTGGGGCGGCGAACATCTGCGGCAGGACGTGCGCTGGAAATTCGGGATGCCGCCCGTGAACAACGCCAACTACGCGTGGATTCAACACTTCATCCATCACCTCTCGCCCGTGGGCGTGGCCGGCTTCGTCATGGCCAACGGCTCGATGTCCACGCAGACCTCGAACGAAGGGGAGATTCGCAAGGCCATCATCGAAGCCGACCTCGTGGATTGCATCGTCGCGCTGCCCGGCCAGTTGTTTTACACCACGCAAATCCCCGTCTGCCTCTGGTTTCTCGCCCGTGACAAAAAGAACCACAAGCACCGCGACCGCCGGGGAAACACGCTCTTCATTGACGCGCGCAAAATGGGCGTCCTCGTTGACCGCATCCACCGCGAATTGACCGCCGAAGAAATCTCCAAAATCGCCGACACCTACCACGCCTGGCGCAGCCCTGTAGCGGCGGTCTATGACCGCCGTGCCGGAGGATCGGACCGCCCGTCGGACGCGAAGAAAGACGGCGCTCACAGAGCGCCGCTACAGAAATACGCCGACGTTCCCGGCTTTTGTAAATCCGTGGCGCTCGAAGAAATCCGCAAACACGATTACGTGCTCACGCCCGGCCGCTACGTGGGCGCGGCGGAAGTGGAAGACGATGGTGAACCCTTCGAGCAAAAGATGAAACGCCTCACCGCCATGCTCGAAGAACAATTCGCGGAATCGGCGAAGCTGGAGAAGGCCATCCGGCAAAATCTCAAAAACCTGAACCATGCCTGAGCGAAGGACTAAAGCGACCAAGACGACGAAAGGACTCCGCAGTCCTTTGCCGTCCTTGAATTCCTTTCCGTCCCTTCCTGAAAAAGCTGAGAGCTTCATCCCCCCCCACGGCGGCTATCAGGAACTCCTCTCCTATCAAAAAGCCTTGGTGGTGTTTCAGGCCACGCAATATTTCTGCGACCGCTTCATAGACAAGAAATCCCGCACCCACGACCAGATGGTGCAGGCCGCGCGCTCCGGCAAACAAAACATTCTCGAAGGCAGCCAGGCCAGCGGCACATCCAAGGAAACCGAACTCAAGCTCACCAACGTAGCCCGCGCCAGCCAGGAGGAATTGCTGGAAGATTACCGCGACTTTCTCCGAGCGCGTGGCGCGCTTTTCTGGGACAAAAACAGCCGTGAAGCCTTGTTCGTGCGCAAGCTCGGCGCAAAGCCGGATACGTCATATGAGTCCTACAAGACCTATATCGAGACCCGCCCGCCCGAAGTGGTGGCCAATATCATTATTTGTCTGATTCACCAGACCAACTATCTGCTCGACCAGCAACTGCGCCGGTTGGAGCAGGATTTTCTGAAAAAAGGCGGCCTGCGCGAGCGCATGACCCGC
>DASZPK010000682.1:0-2016 GCA_035550335.1 Chthoniobacteraceae bacterium
GAGGAAACTCCGCGCGTCCATCCCCGGCCAGAGAACTAGAAACAGGAATGAGCGGGCGGGCGTGGCGCGGGCGCCGCCATGGACGGCGCGGCGCCACATGAGGCATTTGAACACCGCGTAAATTGCGATGGCTATAATCCACATCCACGCCCACGGGGGCAGATATCCAAATATATTCATCGTCCAACGCGGCATCCGCCATCGACGCAATCGTCGCCGACGGATTCCGCCTCCAGCATTTGTTTAAACGCACCGGGCCTCCCATCCGCAAAGAGCCGCGAGATCGAGAGGCGGTTTGCCGAGACCAGCTCGCACACGCGCCGCGCGAAGGGGAGCAGCGCGGGGCTGGCGAGGCGCTGCGACCATTCGCGGTATTCGCGGAGCGCGTAGAGGCACATGATCCATGCATGCGGGCCCTTGTAAACGAGGCCGTCCTCGCTCACGACCAGGAGCTGGTCGCCAGGGTTCAGCCGCCCGATTCCCGGAAACCGCCGTTCCGTCTCGCCGGATTGGAACGCGACGAAGCGGAGCTCGACGAACGCCGGCTGGCTTTCCAGCCATGCGCGGCAGCGCCGGCAGAGCGCGCACTGCGCGTCGTAGAGGATGTAGAGGGCTTTCATGGTCGCGTGGAAATGTTGTAGCGTCCGCTGTCCCCAGCGGAGGCGGTGGACGCCGCGCGGGAAAGATTGCCGCGACGCGCTGTTCCTGCGCTGGGGACAGCGCACACTACAGCTGTTTGTGTACGGGCTTTTTTCATGGGTTCACCACGGCGGCCCGCGCCTGCGGTGGCACGGGCGGCGGGGCCGTGTGCAAAAGCGCGCGCCTGCGCAACCGTGAAAACACGTAGAGGTTAAAGAAGTGCATCCCGCCCAGCACGAGGAGCACGATCCCGATCTTCGTGCTGAGCGTCTCGAACACGCCCTGCAAATCCTGCGGCTTGTCCCCGTATTTCAGCGCGAGCGAGTCGTAGCCGAAATTGATGAGGTAAAAGCCGACCACGAGCAGGTGGTTGATGGAATCCGCCAGCGGCTCGTTCCCGAGGAAGCTGTCCACGAGAAAAATGCGGCCATTTTTGTGCAGCGTGCGGGCCACCCACACGGTGAGCATGACGCTCAGGAGCAGGTAGGCGATGTAAGTCCAGACGGTCGGTGTCATAATGATGTTTCTTTCTATTTTTCTTTTTGTATTTTCAATAAGTTTTGAAAGACGGGGGACAAAAAAAGCGCGTGCGAGAACTTGAAGATGCGGGTCCTCGCTTTTTCAGGGTCCATCGCCGCGGCCATCCGCGGGAGCGCGCGGAAATCGTCGATGCCGAAATGATGGCCGCACGTGGTGACAAACCGCCGGGAGAACCTGTGCCAGGCGGAAGCCACCCTGTTCCGCCGCCCGTTGCCTCTCATGTCATTGGAGACTGTGTTTTCGTTTTTCATGGGAAACCTCATTTTAAAAATTTCAACGCCCAGGGGACGATGCGGCTTTGCTCGGAGCGGGTGATTTTCGTGATCACGTTGTCCGCCAGGCCGAGGAAATCGCCCAGCGCCTTGAGTTGCTTGTTGAAGGCGGCGGCCTCGGGGCCCTTGAGCCCGCGGGTGCGCTCGGTGCAATCCTCGATCACGGTCATGGCCGGCCGCAATTCGCGGCGGCGGCGCTCCCGGGCCACGGTGCAAAAAATCTTCCAGACATCCTTCTCGGCCTCGAAAAATTCCTTCCGCTCCCCCTTGCGCACGACGCCGCGGACGAGGCCCCAGCTCACCAGTTCCCGCAGGTTGCCATGGGCGTTGCCGCGGCTGATCTTCAGGTCGTCCATGATTTCATCCGTGCTCAGCGGGCTCGGGGTGACCATGAGCAGCGCGTGGATCTGGGCCATGGTGCGGTTGATCCCCCATGCGCTTCCCATCGCCCCCCACTGGGAGACGAACTCGTCGCGTGCCAGCGCGAGCGCCTTGTCTTCATTTTCATCGTTTGCCTTCATCTACTTTCAGTAAATACTGAAAATACAAAATCGTCAAGAGAAAG
>DASZPK010000683.1:0-1872 GCA_035550335.1 Chthoniobacteraceae bacterium
CGTGATTGGGCCGATTTCCGTGGCACTTTCATCTGTTCCTCCATGAGACATGTCTTACTGCCAGACAAGCGTTCCTGCCAGACAGGCGCGAGTGTCGCGCCAAGTAGCTGGCCTAGCAAGCTATCGATGCGCGGGGCGCAAGGTCACCCCCTCCCCCTACGCATTTTCGCTTGTTCCTAAAGCGAAACACGCCCGGCAATTTCCAACCTCTGTCCCCGCGCCCGCCGACGCGGGATGTTGGTCCGGTCTCTAGCGGATTGTGGTGAAAAACGCGTCCGGTCCATGCTCGACCGCGCGCTCAGCCATCAGGTACGCGGCGGCATTCCACGACTGCCCGGGCATTCCACGCGGCGCCAGCGTTTTACCGTGCAACCATTCCGTGAACGCCCAGTTCTTCAATGCGCAGGCGCGCGCCAGCTTCACGAGCTCCCCCCTCGCTTGGCTCCTGCGGCCATTCGCCACGAGAGCCGTCACCCAGAAGCCGCCCACCATCGGCCAGATCCCACCGTTGTGATACTGCCAGGCCAGGTTCTGTCGATGGCGCGCCATGTAAGGTCGCCACAACGTGCTCGCCCGTTTTATCGGACGGGTCACGGCGCGCAGCGGATAGGGATCGTGAGCACGCGAGCGTTCGACGGCATCGAGTGTGCGCCGGGCTGCGCGGGCATCGGCGAGCCCGAGCAGGACCGCCAGCACGTTACCGAAAACATCGCCCTCCTCGCCGAAAAACGCGAAGTTGACGAAACTCAGATACAAGTCATGTTGTCCCGCGTCGCGCCGTTGGCGCTTCTCGGGATTCCCTCCGCTGCGCTCCGGTCTACGAGTGCTTCGCAACACGTAGTCGTTCAACAGTCGCGCGCGCCGATACTCGGCGAGCCCCGCCGAGAAGGGATGGAAGAGCCCGTTGAAATTCTGCAGCGTCTCAGGCGCGTGCTCCAGGCCGTACAGCCTCTTCACGAAGTACCAGAGCGCGTTCGTGTAGAGCACGAATCCCGAGCGCGGCATGATGTCGGCCCAGTCGCTGGCTTCGTTCTGTTGCAACAGAAAGAAGCGCTGGTGCTCCTGCGCCAGGAGCCACTGCACGGCGAGCCGGATGCCGCTCGCATAGCGGACGCGCAGTCCGCCGCCCCGTTTCGGGGCTCGCGAATCCAGAAACGCCAGCGCGATGAGCCACCACAACGTGGAATCGATACAACCGAGATACCAGAAGTCGGCCTCGCGGCGCTGCAGGTCGACAAACTTCGGAATCTGACCGTTGGGAGCCTGATGCGCGGCCAGAGTGTGCAACCCGGTCGCCGCCTCGCGCTCCAGGACCGCATCGCCGGAGACCGCCATCCCCAGGGCACACACCGCGGCATCGCGCCCGAAAATCGCGGTGTACCCGCGCAGGTCCGCCCGCTTCCCGGGCGTCGCCGCCAGAATTCCCGCCGGTGAAAGATTCCGCCGCAGCAGCTCGACGGAGCGGGCGTGGCAGGTTTCAAGGAGCAAACGATCCTCGGGACGTCTCGAAACATATCGCATAGAGATGGCATGATAGCGGCCTCGCGCGATGCGCGCCGACGCGATCGCCCTAGCGACGAGTATCGACTTGCTTCGAAGTATGGACATTGCCCACCTGATCCAGACGTCCGTGGCGCCGGTGTTTCTGTTGTCCGGCGTTGCCGCAACACTGGGCGTGTTGACGAACCGGCTGGCGCGGGCGGTGGATCGGGCCCGCAATATCGAAACGAGCCTCGAGAGTCACACGGGCGACCCGAAGCACCTCCACGACGACCTCAAAGTGCTCGCCCGCCGCGCACGCTACTTGAACGCGGCAATCTCACTTTGCGTCGTCTCCGCGGTCATGGTGGCACTCGTGGTGGTCACGCTGTT
>DASZPK010000684.1:0-11822 GCA_035550335.1 Chthoniobacteraceae bacterium
TCTCGCCCATGCCGATGATGCCGCCGCAACAAACCGACATCCCGGCCTGCTGCGCGGCGCTGATGGTGTTGAGCCGGTCCTCGAATTTGTGGGTGGAGACGATCTTCGGGTAAAATTCCGGCGAGGTGTCGATGTTGTGGTTATACGCTGTCACGCCGGCCTCTTTGAGCTTGCGCGCCTCGGTTTCGGTGAGGTTTCCCAGCGTCACGCAGACCTCCATGCCGAGCTTGCTCACGTCGCGGATTGTATCGAGCACCTGCTCGAATTTCGCATCGCCATCGCGCACACCCTTCCACGCCGCGCCCATGCAGAAGCGGGTCGAGCCGTTTTCGCTCGCGCGTTTTGCCGCCTCCATCACATCCTCCTTCATCAGGAGCTTTCCAGCCTTCACATCGGTGGTGTACCGGGCGCTCTGCGCGCAATAGCCGCAATCCTCGCTGCACCCGCCGGTCTTGATGCTCAGCAGCGTGCAAAGCTGCATCTCGTCGCCCTTCCAATGCCGGAGGTAAACCTCCCGGCTTTTGGAGATGAGTTCAAAAAACGGCTGGTCGTAGATTTTCTGTAATTCGGCGAGCTTCATGACGTTACAAACCTAAACAGCAGGCGAGGGGGCGTCAATGCAAAGGGCTTTGCGCCGATTGGCGGAAACGAGCAGTGAAATGACAAGTGCTCTTAGTACGCCCACTTGTCCCCGCCCGCAGGGTTGGCGAGCTGGACGATGTAGCCCTGTGAATAATCGGTCTTGCCAATCGCGCCCCACATTTTCACCCCCGTGTCCTTGCGGAAGACCTGGCTCATTTCCTCGGCGGTGTGGCAGCCCCAGCTTTTCACGAAGGCGTCCTTGGTGAAGATGCCGCGGTTCAATTTTTTAAACATCAATTCGTGCATGTAGGCCTTCGAGGCGCTGTCGATGTTGTTGCTGTAATCGAAAAGCCAGCAGGCCTTGTTCGAATGGCCGAAGTATTCGAAATCGGCGATCTTCACCTGGTCGCGCGGCTGGCCGCTGTTGAGATAATCGATGACCTCGCTGGTCTCGACGTTCGACGTGGAGAAATAGACGAGGTTGAGGTTGTCCTTCGCCTTCACCGAATCGATATCGGAGATGTAATCCATCTTGTCCTGCTCGCCGCGGGTGATGTAGCTCGGCTTGTAGACGAGCCAGGTGATCTTCGCGTCGGGCCCGAGTTGGGTGCGGAGATCGTCGAGGCGCACGCGCGCGGTGCGGATGAAATTGCCCCAGTAATGGTCGTGCGGGACCATCTTGTATTTTTCCCATTCGATGAGCGACGGGCCGCCGCTGAGGATGATGTATTCCTTCTGCGGATCGGCGGCGCGCGCGGCGGGCATCGCGGCGAAAAAGACCGGGACAAGGGCGAAAATCAGGGCAAGTAGCTTACGCATAACGGCACAAAGTTGCCTCATTTCGACCGGAACTCAACGGGAAATATTCACTCATTTGTTTACCCTTCAGCGCCGGGGATCGATTCGCCCCGGATCAGGTCGGAATGCAACTGCCGTTCGCGGATGACATCGGCCTGCTTGCCGTTCACGAGGATTTCGACGGGGAGGGGGCGTGAGTTGTAATTTGACGCCATGGCGAAGCCGTAGGCGCCCGCGCTCATGAGCGCAATCGTGTCGCCTTCCTCAAGCGGCGGCACCTCTCGCTCCTGCGCGAAGAAATCGCCGCTTTCGCACACCGGGCCGACGATGTCCACCACCTCGGTTTTTTTCGAGGCTGGCTGGCGCAGCGGGACCACTTCGTGGTAGCCCTCGTAAAGCGCGGGGCGGATGAGGTCGTTCATGCCTGCATCCACGATCACGAATTTCTTGCTCGGCGATTTTTTGACATAGAGCACTTTGCTGAGCAGCACGCCCGCGTTGCCCACCATGTAGCGGCCCGGCTCGACGATGATCTTGAGGCCGAGCTTCTTGAGGGTCGGCACCACCGCGTTCGCGTAATCCTGAATGGTGAGTGCGCCCGGTTTTTCGGAACCCGCCTGCTGTTTCCACCACTCCTCGCCGCCGCTTTCGAGCGCGGGGTTGTAAACGATCCCGATCCCGCCGCCGAAGCTGAAAAACTCGATGCCATATTTATCCTGCAACATCGCGACCATCGGCGCCATTTTTGCCACGGCCTCGGAAAATGGGCGGGGTGAGGTGATTTGGGAGCCTATGTGCATCTGTACGCCCCGGATGCGGATGTGGGGCATTTTCGACGCGGCGGCGTAGACATCGGCGATGCGGTCGTAGCCGATGCCGAATTTGTTCTCGCTCCTGCCGGTGGAAATGTATTTGTGCGTGCCGGCCTCGACGTCGGGGTTCACGCGCAGCGCCACGGGGGCGCGGCGATTCAGGGTGCCGGCGATGTGGTTGATGTAGGCGAGTTCGCTCTCCGATTCCACGTTGAAGCAGAGGATGCCCTTGAGCAGCGCGAATTTGATTTCGTTTTCCGTCTTGCCCACGCCGGCGAAGGTGCATTGCTCCGGCTTGCCGCCGGCCCGCTCCACGCGGTAAAGCTCGCCGCTCGAAACGATGTCGAACCCGCAGTTTTCCTTCGCGAGCAGGTCGAGGATGGCGATGTTCGAGTTCGCCTTCATCGCGTAGCAGATGAGGTGGTCGAGGTCGCCGAGCGCGGCGTCGAGCTTGCGGTAGTGGTTCAGGATGGTGTTCGCGCTGTAGACGTATGCGGGCGTGCCGGCCTCCTTTGCGAGGCTTTCCAGGTTCACGTCTTCGCAAAACAGGTGGCCTTTTCGGTATTCAAACAGATGCATAATGATTTTCTTCCAAGCGCCTAAACTGAGCAAAAAGCGGACAGGACGAAAGCGTAATTTTTGCCTCACTCTCTGGTCTTGCGAGTTTGGACAAATCGTTTACCATGGGGGCGGTTGGATTCTCATGTCCAGGTGCGCACAGGCCGGGTTGTGGCGGAAGGAAGTCCTCGCTTTCCTCGTATGCATTTTATTTTCCGCGACGGCCCTGGCGCAGAACGCGGCGACAGCGCCATGGGAGCAATATAAAATCCCGCTTACGCCGGAGGAAATCGCGTGGGTGAAAGCGCACCCGACCGTGCGCCATGGCTTCGATCCCGCGTGGCCTCCGTTTTCATTTCGCGATGGGAATGGCGCGTGGCAGGGGATCGATTTCGAATTGCTTGCGCGGCTTTCGGAGCGGCTCGGCATCCGTTTTGAGCCCATCGAGACGAAGTCATGGCAGGAGACTGAGCAAAAAATCCGCGCGGGCGAAGTGGATGTGATCAGCGGGATCACCCCGACCTCGGAGCGCGAGAAGACCCTGCTTTTTACCTCGACCTACATCACCTGCCCGGTGGCGGTGATCACTAGGCAGGAGGCGCCGTTCATGACTTCGCTGCACGACTTGAAGGACGTCACTCTTGCGAGCCCGCGCAATTACGTGACCACGGAGCAACTCATGCGCGATTACCCGGGGTTGCCGATCATCCAGACCGCGAACATGGAGGAGGCGTTTACGCTTGTTTCACAACACAAGGCCGATGTCGCCATCGACAATCTTCCCTCGGCCAGCGTGACCATTTCTTCCACGGGGCTCAAAAACCTGAAGATTGCCGGAATCACCGATTACCATTTTGGCGTTAGTCTCGCGGTCCCCAAGGCGCAGCCCGAGTTGCAAGCCATTCTCCAAAAGGGGCTCGACTCGCTGGACGATGCGGACCGCCGCGCAATCACGGACCACTGGACTGCGGTCGAGTATTTTCCCCGCATGGATTGGTCGCGCGTCTGGAAAATCATCGGCGCGCTGGTGGTGCTCGGAGGCATTGCGCTTTCGCTCTTCATCAAATGGAACCGGCATCTCGCGCGCGAACTGGAGGAACGCAAAAGGACCGCCGCCCAGATCAAGGCCGCCAACGAGGAACTGCGCGAGCTGGGCCGCGAGAAGGACCGTTTCATGACGATGGCCGCTCACGACCTGAACAACCCGCTGACCGCGATCATGATGAAGTGCATCATTTTTGAAATCGACGGGGATTTTTCCCGCCAGACCGTTCACGGCGCCATTTCGACCATCCGCAACAACGCCCAGCGGATGACGCATCTCATCAAAAACCTCCTCAAGGCCGACGGGCTCGAGCACGGAAGCATGAAGCTCCGGCCCGGCACATTCGATCTCGTGGCGCTTGTGCGCGAATCGGTGGAGGTGATGCTCCCATGCGCCGAGTGCAAAAACATCCGCCTCGAATTCACCCCGGCCCCCGCCCCGGTGCGCATCCACGCCGACCGCGAGGCGCTGATGCAGGTGCTCGAAAATTTGATCTCAAACGCCGTCAAGTTCACGCAGCCGGGGAAGCTGGTTGCCGTGGGCGTCTCCGTGCGCGAGGGGTTTGCGCGGGTGGAAGTGCATGACCAGGGCCCGGGCATCACGGCCGACGACATGCCGCAATTGTTTAAAAAATATGTAACACTCAGCGCCCGCCCGACCGCGAACGAGGATTCCAACGGCCTCGGCCTCTCCATCGCCAAGGGCCTCGTGGAATCGATGAAGGGCCGGATCACCTGCGAAAGCCGCGCGGGCGAGGGGGCGACATTTATTGTGGAATTCCCGGTCGAGCTTGAGCTAGCATCCGCCCCGGCCCCTGTTTAAACGTGCAACCCTTGCAAATCATCGATGTCTCCTGCAACCACTGTGGCGCGACGCTGAAGGTGGATGAAAAAACGCGCTTCGTGACGTGCAGCTATTGCCATTCGCGGCTGGCCATCCAGCGCTCCGACTCCGCCGTTTTCACCGAGGCTCTCGAGAAAATCGAGGAGCATACCGGCGGGATGGCGGAGAATTTGAAATTGATCCAGCTCCAGAACGAACTCGAGCAACTTGACCGCGAATGGATGATGTCGCGCGAAAGCCTCATGGTGAGCGGCGAGCATGGGAGCAGATACGAGCCTTCCGCGATCGCCGGCGTCGTGTTGATTTTGTTCGGCCTGTTTGGCGGCGGGATCTGGATTTATTTTACGACTTCATTCATGAGGCAGTCGTCATTTCCGCAAGGGTTTCCGCCTGGATTTCCGGGGCACTCCTCGTTTGGCATGCCTTCCATCTTCCCGTTTTTCGGCGTGGCGTTCATCATTTTTGGAATACTGGGCGGGATGAGCGTGATCAATAAAGCCGGACGTCTCGGCGACAGCCGCCGCAGCTACGAGATGCGCCGCAGCAGCCTTGTGGGCAGGATCAACGATGAAAAGCGTTTGCAGCAGCCTAATGACCGAACCCGGCCTTGATCCGGGCAAGCACGCCGAGGGCCTGAAGCAGGATGAGCAGGCCATCGAGCACCGCGACCACCGCGAAGACTTTCTTGGCGGCCCGCATGGAAAACCATTGCGCCACGAACGGGCCGAGGCGTCCGCCCCACAGGACGCCCAGCATTGTGAAGATGGCCCAATTCCACGGCACGCCGCCGAAGTGCAGCGAGTGCAGCAACGCGAGAAAAATTGAGTTGATCGAAAGCAGCACCACGCCGAGGCCGAGCGCGCGGTTGGCGTTGAGGTGGTACGCCAGCATGCAAAAGGCGGCGACGATTTCGCCTTCGCCGATCGCGACCCAGCCGGTGATGATTCCGCCGAAGAACGCCATGACCGCGACCCACACATTGGCCTTGGGGGGGAGATCGGGAAGGCCCCCCTTGCGGTCGAGCGTGTAAAGGGTCAGCAGCCCTGCGATGATGGTCACCGGGCCGAACAGCCCTTTCACCAGCATCGGGTTCGGCCGGTAAACGAACGAGGAAACGAGCGAACCGAGCAGGAGCGGAACGACCGTCCATTTTAGCAACCGCACCGGCACCTCGCCGCGGGCGAGCCATCCGGAAGCCCCGCTGGTCATCCCCACCGCTTGTGTGACAAACGCAAGCTTCAACGCCGCGACCGGGTTGGCGCTGTAAAGAAAAATCATCGTGGGGACGAACACGAGCCCGCCGCCGATGGCGGTGAGATTCCCGATCACCGCGCCCGCCACGCCGATGAGGACGAGCGGCCAGTTCTTTGCCGCCAGCGCGCCGGGCGAGGGGAAGACGCAAACGTAAATCACGAGCCAGGCGAGCGAGCAGACCACTAGCCATGGGGAGAAATAGCGCAAACGCGGCCTGGCCGTGATGCCGACCAGTGCGGGATTTGAAATCGATGCGCCTTCTTCCATGCAACCGGGTGCTTCTTGTAATCTCCCGCTCATTCGTCTGCAACCACAAAGGCGGCCGTTTTTATTCGGCTGGAGTCGTCAATTTTGCCCTTCCCATTTGGGGGCAACCCGCTAGATGTAGCCCCCTCATTATGCATCAATTTGTCCTCACGTGGTTCGGCTGGGTGGAGCATTGGCATTACTACGGCGTGATCCTCCTCATGGCGATGGAGAGTTCCATCATTCCCGTGCCGAGCGAGGTGGTCATTCCTCCCGCGGCATTCCTGGCCACGCAGCCGGGATCGTCCATGACCGTGTGGGGCGTGGTGCTCGCGGGGACGTTTGGCTCGTGGCTGGGCGCCTCTCTCTCCTACTGGATCTCGCGCTGGGTGGGGCGCGTGGTGGTGGTGAAATTTGGCAAGTATTTCATGGTTAGTGAAAAGAAACTCGAGATGGCCGAGCACTGGCTGCACCGCTACGAAGCGGGAGGCATCTTTTTCGCGCGCCTGCTGCCCGTCATCCGGCATCTGATTTCGATACCGGCTGGCATCATCCGAATGGGTTTTGGGATGTTCAGCGTAATGACGATCATCGGCTCGGCGCTCTGGTGCTCCGTGCTGGCATACTACGGGCCGAAAGTGATCACGCCCGAGATGATGCAAAGCGCTGACACCAAACAGTTGATCGACGCGGTGAAGCACCAGTCGCACCTCATCATCGCCGGCATCCTGGTCCTCTGCATCCTCTATTTCGTGGTGTTGAAACTCACTGCGAAGCCGTCGAAGACGGACGCGACGTCGTAAATCCGCGCGGCTTGTTTTCCCGCGCGAAGGCCCGTATCCTTCGTGAATGAGCTACGAACGCCATGAAAAGACGCTGTTGATCCGCCCGGAATTCCTCAACCACTCCGGCACGGCTTTCGGCGGTTACATGATGAAATGGGCGGACGACATGGCCTTCAACGCGGCCAGCCTCACATTTCCGGGCGCATCGTTCGTGACCAAACTTTTCGGCCAGATCGATTTCATCAAGCCGGTGCAGGCCGGGGACATCATCAAGGTCTGCGGACAGGTCGAGAGCAAAGGGACCACTTCGTGCAAAGTCAAAGTGTGGGCGTGCAACGGGTTTACGAACGAAAAAGTCTTCGATACTTTCGCGATCATGGTGAACGTCAAGAACGGGCAAAAGGCCCCGCTGCCGGCGGATTCTTCGGGCGAGCCGGTGCCGACGCTCAAGGACCAGGTGGCCGTCTCCGCGATGCTCGACAGGAATTGACGCGGGTGTTTACCCCGCGAATCCGGGCGCGATGGAGACGCTGCGCGTGAGTGTGCCGCGCGGCGGGATTTCCTGGATGCCGAGTTTTTGTTCGAAGGGCCGCTGCTCGACGTGGTCGGGCAGGCCCCAGCAGGGCTCGACGCAGAGGAACGCCTGGCCGCTGCTCCAGATCGTGATGTAGGGGGCGCTGCTGTAGTTCAGCATCACGGCGTTGCCGGTGCCGTCGTCGGTGAAGGTGAAAAGGGGCATGTCGACCTTTTTCAATTCGAGCAGGAACGAGTCGGGCAGTTCCGATTTTTTGAAAGGCATCGGGCCGCCGGGGAAATCGAATTCCTCGGTCTCGCCCGTGAGGAAATTGTCCTTCGCGAGATGGCGCACGTAGGTTCCCGCGGGCATGAGCAGCGTGGCGGCGTCGAGCGAGGCGGCCGCGAACCCGGGGTGCAGCCCGAAGCTCACGTGCGTGTGAAATTCGCGCTCCTGGTTTTCAAATTGGAACGTGACCTTCAGCGTCCGCACATCGATGGAATAGGTGATCGTGAACGCGACTTTGTAGGGATATTCCTCCAGCGCGATCTGCGAGGGATCGAGCCGGTAGGCGAGGGAACTGGTCCCCATCAGCGTGACCTGCGGGGAGGGGAAAATCTTGTGCCGCAAAAAGCTGTGCGTGCCGCCGCGGATTTCGTGGCCGCGGTACGTGGTGCGCTCATTTTTGATGCGGTGCGAATAATAGCCCATCACCGTGGAATGGTTTGCCCAGCCGCTGACGGGCTGGCTCACATCGCCGTCGCGGAAAAGGAAGCCGACCCAATCGCCCGCGGGATTTTTGCGCTCGAGGCCCACCAGCTCCGCGCCGAGGCGCGAGATGGTGATGCGCATGCCGTGGGTGGTGTCGGTGAGCACATCGAGCGTGTGCCCATCGCGCGTAACGGTTTCAAGGGTCGGTGGCATGCGCGAACGAAACCAAAGAAAGCGGGGAAAGTCAGCAAATTATCGCGAAAAAACGGGGCGGCCTCCTGCGTAGGTTTGGACCACGTCCAGCCCGGTGGAAAGAGCAACCAGATCGGCATCCGCGCCTTCGGCGATGACGCCGTTTCGCGCTTCGATGCCGATGGCGCGCGCGGGGTTGAGCGTGGCCATGCGCACCGCCTCGTGGAGCGGCGCGCCGACGATGTTCACCATGTTGCGCACGAGGCGGATCATGTTTGCCGTGCTGCCGGCGAGCGCCTTTCCATCGGCGGTGACGCCCACCGCGTCGCGCACCACACAATCGACCTCCGCCAGCCGGAATTTTTCGCCCTCGGGCAGGCCCGCGCCCGCGGTGGCGTCGGTAACGAGGCAGATGCCATCCGCGCCTTTTGCCCGGTAAAGCATCCGCATGAGCGTGGCGGAAACGTGGCGGTCATCGGCGATCAGTTCGCATAAAACGCCTGGCTCGCTCATGGCAAACTCCAGTAGCCCCGCCACGCGATACATCCCGCGGCGGCGGGCGGAGGACATGCAGTTAAACGTATGTGTGACTTGCCGCATCCCGCGCGCGAAGGCGGCGCGGGCATCCTCGTCCCACGCGTCGCTATGTCCGCCGCTCGCACAGATGCCGCGGGCTTGCAGCGCGTCGATCAATTCCAGCGCGCCGGGCAATTCCGGGGCGAGGGTCATGCGTTTTATCACGTCGGCGTGCGCGAGAATCCTCTCGGTTTCGGCGGGATCGGGATTGCGGATGTAGCGCGGCGTCTGTGCCCCTGGTTTTTCCCTGGAGATATACGGCCCCTCGACGTGCACGCCGAGGATTCGCGCATCTTTCGTTTGTTTTACCGCATTCAACACCCGGATAATTTCCTCCGTGGAAGCCGTGGTCGTGGTGAGCAGGAGCGAGGTCGTGCCGCCGGCGGCGTGATAATTGCAGATCGCCTCGAATGCTTCGAGTGTCCCCTCCATTGTGTCGCGGCTCATGGCGCCGTGGATGTGGAGATCGATGAAACCGGGGGCAAGATAATTTCCGGCAAGGTCGATGACTTCCTGCCCCGGCGTATCGATCTTTCCGATGTTCGCGATGCGCCCGCCATCCACAAGCACGTCGCCCTGCTCAATGCGGTCGGGAAAAATAATCTTCGCGTTTTTGAAGATCATACGCGCTGCCACTCCGGTTTGTTGTCGTACACCCAGCGGTAATAATCGCGCCGTTTCGATTCCGCGGCGGCCGCTTCGTCGATGATGAGCGTGCAGTGCGGGTGCATTTGCAGGATGGACGCGGGCGCGTCTGCGGTCACCGGCCCTTCGGCCATTGCGGCGACGGCGCGCGCTTTCTTTTCACCGGTTGCCAGCACCACGCAATGGCGCGCTTCCATGATCGTGCCGATTCCCATGGTGATCACATGGCGGGGAACCTCGCTGGAATTTGCGAAAAAGCGCGCGTTGTCGCGGATGGTGTTTTCCGTGAGCGTCTTCAGTCGTGTGCGCGAGGTGAGCGAGGAGCCGGGTTCGTTAAAACCGATATGGGCGTCCGTGCCGAGGCCGAGCAATTGCAAATCGATCCCGCCAGCGTTTTTAATGGCCGCCTCGTATTCCGCGCAATGCGCTGGAATATCGGGCGCCATCCCGTCGGGGATGTGTGTGCGGCCGGGCGGAATCTTGATTTTCGAGAAGAAAAGCTCGCGCATGTAATTCGCGTAGGAGCGCGGATGCGTGGCAGGGAGGCCGATGTATTCATCGAGGTTAAACGTCGTGACCGCGGAGAAATCGATTTCGCCGCGTTCGTGGCGCGCCGCCAGTTCGCGGTAAAGGCCAAGGGGCGTCGAGCCGGTGGCAAGGCCGAGCACGCTGGCTGGCTTGCGCCGGAGCTGCGCGGCAAAAATGCGCGCAGCTTCATTGCTTGCTGCATCCGGCGTCGATTTTATGATAACTTCCATGCGCTGCCCATACAGCTTATGACATCCCCGTCGCCCCATCAATCCGCGAAAAACGATTTCCACTCCCGGCTCGCCAGGCTGCGTCTCTCGGAATCCGACTTCGAGGAGCATTTTTCCCGCTCGTCCGGCCCCGGCGGGCAGCATGTAAACAAGGTCTCCACGGCGGTGACGCTGCGCCATCGTCCCACGAATATCTCCGTGACGGTCCAGGATTCCCGCTCGCAGGCGATCAACCGCCAGCTCGCGCGCGAGCGGCTGCTCGACGCCATCGAGGCCGCCATCCAAGCCCGGCGCGACGAGCGCCGTTCCGCCGCCGAGAGGGACCGCCGCCGCAACCGCAAACGCCCGCGCGGGCTGAAGGAGCGCATCCTCGAAGGCAAAAAGCGCCGTGGCGGCGTGAAGAAAATGCGCGGCAGGGTGGACGAGTAATTTTTTGGATTTTCTTGGTTTCCCAACGGCCCCGGTTCGTGCTTAATCGCCGCATGGATATTCTGACTTGCGACCTCCCCGGCATCAAAAAAGTGCGCAGCGGCAAAGTGCGCGAAATCTTCGACCTCGGCGACAGCCTCCTCTTCGTGGCGACCGACCGGATCTCGGCGTTCGACTGCATCCTGCCGAACCCGATCCCGTCCAAGGGCGCCGTGCTCAACCAGATCTCGGCGTTCTGGTTCCAGAGATTCGATTTCGTCCAAAACCATCAGCTTGCGGTCGATTTCGCCGATTTTCCCGAGTCGCTGAAAAAATTCGAGGACCAGCTCGCGGGCCGCTCGATGATCGTGAAAAAAGCGCAACCGCTCGCCGTGGAGTGCGTCGTGCGCGGCTATCTCGTTGGCTCGGGCTGGAAGGATTACCAGAAGACCGGCAAGGTGTGCGGCCACTCGCTCCCGGCCGGCCTGCGCCAGGCGGAGAAGCTGCCGAAAACATTGTTTACACCCTCCACCAAGGCCGATGTCGGCCACGACATGAACATCGACTGGGACGAGACCGTGAAAATCGTCGGCGAGGACGTCGCCACGCAAATCCGCGACCTGAGCATTCGCATCTACGAGGCTGGGCGCGAATACGGCGCCACCAAGGGAATCATCCTGGCCGACACGAAATTCGAGTTCGGCCTGCTCGACGGCAAAGTGATCCTCATCGACGAATGCCTCACGCCCGATTCCTCGCGTTTCTGGCCTGCCGACGAGTATGCCGTGGGTTCGAATCCTCCCAGCTTCGACAAGCAATTCGTGCGCGACTACCTCGAAACGCTCGACTGGGACAAAACCCCCCCTGCCCCGCCGCTCACGCCCGAAGTGATCGCGAAGACGAGTGAGAAATATCGTGACGCCTATCGCCGGCTTACCGGTGAGGAAGTGAAGTAAACTGTTTTTGGAAATGTCCGTTCATGCTGGAAGCAATGCAACCCAATGCCTCCTCGAAAGAGCGATCATTACTACGATGCGATAACCACTTCCAGTGCGGATGTGGTCAGGGCTTATCGTGATTCAATCGAGAATGACG
>DASZPK010000685.1:0-3140 GCA_035550335.1 Chthoniobacteraceae bacterium
CGCCTGCAACTGGTTGCTCTGCGCGGTAAGGAGCGCGACCTGGGCGTTGAGCACGTCGAGTTGCACGCCCACGCCGGTGTCGAGGCGGTCGCGCGCCTCGCGCAGGGCCTCGGTGGCCTCCTCGACGCTTTTCACCTGGCTCTGGATCGTCTCATTCGCCTCGCTCAGGCTCGCGATGGCCTGCTGCACTTGAAGCTCTACCTGGAGCACCGCGTCGTCGTAATTCACCATGGCGGTTTCAAGTTGCGCGCGCGCCGTCTTCACGCGGCCATAGGTTGCGCCGCTGTCCCAGATGTCCCAGCTTCCGTTCACACCGAAAAACCAGCCGTTCACCGTCCTGGAGAGCTGGTCGTTGGAGGAGAAAGGCGAATTGCGCAGCTCGTAGCCGCCGTTGGCGGAGACGGTCGGCTGGTAACCGGCGAGCGCCACCTTGATCTGCTGCAACTGGATGAGGATCGACTGGCGTTGCTCTTTCAGGAACGCCCGCTCCTCCTTCGCAATCTCGATGGCCTCGGCCTCGTTGATCCCGCGCGTGTGGACCGTGAGGTCACCCACGGGGTTGAACGGCGGCTTGCCCGCGCGCAACGGGTTGTATTGGATGCCGAGCGTCCTTGCCAGCGTGAGGAGGTCGACCGAATAGGTTTCGCGCGACTTGATCAACTGCGGGTACTGGTTGGCGAGCGCCACCTGCGCCTGGAGGACGTTGAACTGCGGCACGGTGCCGGCTGCGAAACGGTTCTGCTGGTCCTGGAGCTGGCTCTTGAGGAGCTGGACGGACTGCTCCTGCACCTTGATCAGCTCGCGGTCGAGTAACACATTGTAAAACTGCTGCCGCACCGTCGAGATCGTCTGGTCCACCACGTCGCGCAGGTTGAAATAATTGCTGTCCACCGTGAGTTTCGCGATCTTGATCGCCGCGCCCACCGCCGGGGAGTAGAGCTGCTGCGTGGCCTGCACGCTTACGTCCCACGTTTTTTCCTGCCCGCCTTCCGCCGCCGTGGTGGAAGCTGAACTGGAGGAGCCGGAGGACTGGACCTGCCCGAGCGAGAGCGGGGGCTTCACCAGGCCGGCAGCGGATTGGTCATACGCGCCGGACAAGGCGACATTGGGCAGCGCCTCGGCGCGCACCGTGATGATCTGGCCCTTCGTCTGCTCGATCAATTGGATGGCTTCGAGCACCTGCGGGTTTTGCTTGAGCGCCAGGCGCACCGCGTCCTCCAGCGTCATGCTGGGGGCGGCCGCGGCAAGCTCGGGCGCGAGCGCGGTAGGGATCGCGGGTGAGGGTGCTGGTGAAGGGGAGCGCGTTGCCGTGGCGTGTGGCTTGGCCTTGGGGTCGGTTTTATCCGCCGCAAAAAGCCAATGGCCGCCCGCGAGCAGCGCCAATCCGATGCTGATACCTGCTTTGAAAGATTTCATTTATTTTGTGAAAGGCAGTAATTGTAAATTTTAGAGTAAATTTTGAGCCAGTTGCGTTGTTCGTCGGGATCGAGACAGGTCATGGTTTTAAGGAGATTGCCCACCATGTCCTGGCGGATGCCGGCCACCAAGGCCGACCCGTTTTTCGTGATTTTTACCATGATCTTGCGCCGGTCCTCGACTGCATGCGAGCGCTCCACCAAACCGAGGTTTTCCAGCCGGTCCACCAAGCCCGTGGCCGCGGCGGTGGTGTGGCCCATCTTTTGGGCGATTTGGGACATGGTCAGGAACTTCGACTGGCAAAGGTAACCCAGCAAAAAATACTGAGGGAAAGAGACGTTGCCGCGGGAGAGTTCCTTGGAGAGATTGGCCAGGAACTTGCGCTGGAGCGAAGTCAATATGTCCGCCAGCCGCTCGGCATCTTCTCTCATTTCCTCGGGTGATCGCGTGTTTTCCATAAAACTTAAGGCCGTTTACAATAAATGGGTCTAACTGCCAGTCAACCAATTCATTTCATATTTGTACATTTCCGCAAGTGCGGACGGCGAATTTCCCTTCCACTTTTCGCCTCCCTCCGCTATTTTGCCTGCCCATGGACTGCGAATTTCTCCGCACTATTTCCTTCCTGGGCGAGCTCTCCGAGGAGGAACTCCAGGCGTTTGCGGCCCTTTTCGACCTCAAAGAGATCGCGCCGGGGCAAAAAATCGTCGAGGAAGGAAAGGTGATCAACTCCTTCCACATCGTGTGCAAGGGCACCGTCCACGTGCGCCGCACAGTGCAGAAAAAAGAGATGCTCCTCGGGCGCATCTGCGCGGGCGGGTTTTTCGGCGAGATCAATCTTTTCGATCCCGGCGTGGCCACGGCGAGCATTTATGCCATGGACAAGGCGAAAATCGCCTCCACCGATTACGAAACCCTGCGCGGTTTCATGGAGGCGAACACGAATGCGGGGTACCGGATCGTGGCGGGCTTGATGGCCGAAGTCTGTCGCCGCCTGCGGCTTACCAACCAGCGGTTTGTGAACTCGGTGTATTGGGCGTCGGAACAAGTGCCGAAGTAGCATACAGCGGTTTATTCCCCCCATGAATATCCATCTCGAAGAAAACGGGCAGGCCGTCGGCCCCTATTCCCAGGAACAAGTGCGCGCGATGCTCGCCTCGGGGCAGATCTCCGCGAGCGCGCTTGCGTGGGCCGAGGGAACGAGTGAATGGCGCCCGCTGAACCAGATCATCCCGCTGGGGGCGCCTCCGCCGTCATACCAGCCCATGTCCCTGGCCGCCGCGGGCGCATATCGCCCTGCAAACATTTCGACCACCGTCCTGGCGGATCGCGGCACCCGGTTCGGGGCGTTCCTTCTCGACCGTCTCCTCATGGTGCTTTCAATTGCGCCGGGCTTCGTAATGATAATCATGGGAGGGGACAAGGAACATCCGGACAAAGTGCTCGCCGGGTGCGGGGTGTTGCTGATTGCGATTCTTTTCCTGACACTCATGGCGGTGCAGATTTCCATGCTCACGACGCGGGGGCAGAGCATCGCCAAGCGGGTGGTGGGCATCAAAATCGTAAAGTTTTCGGATGAATCGAACCCGGGTTTCGTGAAGGCGTTTTTCCTGCGCGGGTTCCTGGTGGGGCTGATGTCCAGTGTGCCGAGCCTCGGGAGTATTTTCCGCATCGTGGACGCGTGCTTTATTTTCCGCGACGACCGGCGCTGCCTCCACGACCTG
>DASZPK010000686.1:0-5975 GCA_035550335.1 Chthoniobacteraceae bacterium
ATGTCTGCGCCATGGGACCGTCGCAGTGATCTGCTTTCTGGTTTCGACAGCGCCCTCTTTGGAGGGGAACTGCCCGTCGAACATCGGCGTGTCAACCTCATCAAGTTTTGAGATGTCCGCCTTACGGCGATGACGTTCTTGCCGATCTCCGCGACAGCCTTGGCAAGCCCGGCTTGGCGGCGACCGGCGACGAATACATAGGCGCCCTCTTCAACGGGGTGATACAAGGACATCTCAAGCCGCGTCCCCGGCGAAACCCTCCGCCGGAATCCGCGCGCGGGTCGAAAGATTCCCGAGGCAAACGCGAAGAGGCCGCGGTCTACTTTTCAGGCCTAATTTATGAAACGGTGAATTGCCTCGTTGGCGTTATCTTGAAATGAAGTATTTTTCAAATCAGTAAAAAAAGTGCCCTGATCCACCATTTCCCCCGATAACTTTCCCTGTTTACTGGCATAAAAAACGCCGCTTTTATACCGCTCATCCGAAATGGCATCTACAAAGCGTTTTGCACCTACTTCCAGCTTATGCACCATCTCGCCCATTAATGGGAATACAATAGGCATCATCACATACTTCAACATAAACCGCATCGGCGGGGGAAGACTATCCGGCGCGTTCGTTCCTTTTGTATTTCCTGGGCTCGCAACAATAAACTTGAGCTTGGGATATTTTCTCGCCATTGCCAACGTCCACATGGTTTCTGCATATTTGACATATGCGTATGCTTGCAATGCATTGAACTTCTTACCAAAATATGATCCATCAAGGACAGCAGCAAACTCATCCACAGAAGAAGTCTTCATTGAAACTGGTTTTACTCCCAGCATCTTTACGCCTGGAACAGCTTCCGCGCTGATTGCCAGAACTGCTTTCCTTAACTTGTCCCGTTTAATTAATTCCTCCACTAAAATTACATTGCCTAAAATATTCGTAGCAGCTAACTCATTCATGCCGGAAGGCGTAATTTTCCCAGCCGTTTTCCCAATTACTCCACCTGCATTTAAAACTATTGCATCAACAGGTTCCGTTATTTTTTCCGCAGCCTTTCTTACAGAATTTGCATCCGTAACATCTCCAATAATAATTTCAAAAATCTTTTTCCCCGTTTTCTCCTCAAGGTCTTTTTTTGCTGCCTCTGCTCTCGCTTGATTTCTGCAAAAAAGAATCACCTTTTTGGTTTCTTTTCTCAATGCCAACTGCCGGGCAGTCTCTTTTCCAAGTCCAGCATTTGCTCCGGTTATTAATATACTTTCGTTCATTTTACTATCCTTTTAGGCTATTAATTATACTTCTTTATAAGTATTGTTTTCCCGCCTTCCATTAGTTTTAAAGCGCTTGAATCACTTGCGGAATATCGCTTAAAGCACCAAGCCCGGAGGTGGCGCCGGTGAGGAGTGCGATTGAATGTTTCATGTGCGTTTCCATTGTGAAGGGTTTAGGTCGAGTCGTGAGGCTCCGCAAATGCAAAGCCAGCTTGCTATTTTTGAACTGTTCGGTTACATATTGGTATGGTAAATAACAAGTGTCAAGGAGTTCTGAACTAAATGTTTCAAAATACAGCTAAACCGCGTGGCCGGCCACGGAGCTTCGACGAGACGGGGGCGCTGGAAAAGGCGACCCAGGTATTCTGGTCGAAGGGCTATGACGGCGTGACGATCGACGATCTCGTCGCTGGGATGGGCGTGGGAAGGCCGAGCCTGTACGCCGTCTTCGGCGACAAGCGGGCGATATTCTTGCGCGCCCTTAGGGCGTACGCAGAACGGAAGGGCGCATCAGCCGCGAAGGCACTCCTCTCGCCACAGAATCTTCGCGACTCGATCGCGGGCTTTCTGAGGTATGCCGTCGAAAGTGCGACCGAGAAAGGGTCCGCCCGTGGCTGCCTTCTGGTTTGCGTCGCGCCGCTTGTTGACGACGCTGAGGTCAAGCAGTTCTTGCAGAAAGCGGCGGCCGGTGGCGCCGCGCTCGTGGAGGGTCGTTTCCGGGACGGGATCACTGCCGGAGAAATCCCATCCGACTTTCCCGTGGCCGTACGTGCGGTCCAAGTCACGGATTTTGCTCGTGGCCTGACCATGCGTGCGCGGATAGGCACGCCGCGCAAGACGCTCCTCAAGGAGGCCGAGGAAGCTGCCGACTTGGTGCTCCAGCCGCGGCTCGTCTGACGGGCTTTCGGAAATCGCCGAAACCCACTCCCGGCAGATATTTGGCGGATGGGTGTCCCTAAAACTGTCCCTTCCTTGTGATGGGGAGTAGTGGATGGGCGAGTAGTGCTTGATTAGTCTGTCAAAATCGCTATTTTACCTCTGAAAAATAGCAAAAATTCGCCGAATCCCACCCCTTCCGCCATTTCTCCTTATCATATCATGAAGCGCTCATTGATCATTATCGGCCTGATGTGGATGATGGCGCAAGTTGCTTGGGCGCAACTTCCGGCGCCGATGCCGTTCCCGTCGCCGCTCCCTTCGGCGGCCCCCAGCCCGAGCCCGATTCCCACGCCACCACCACCGATGCCCGCGCCAACGCCGCCTCCTCCGCCCGTACCCGCGCCGCACCCGGGCAATTAGCCGGCTTTGCGTTTTTTGAATCGAATGGCGATGAGGCGCGCCACGGTGACGATGGAGAGGAATCCGATGATGATCCATGCATCGGCGATGGCGCCCTGAATTTTCACGCGTGCGAGGTCACGCGAGGCGCCATTGTTAATGTAACGTAGCGCGTCGATGACCTGCTGGTTATCCGGGGTTTGTGTCGTATTGTTCTGGTCTCCCATGGCTTCTCCTACATTTGGAAATTGGCACTGGCAAAACCCGCGTTGACGTTGATGTTGACGTGGAGTTGCTGCTCGTGGGAGTCGCCGCCCTCAAACACGCGGTGGACCATGCCGGCCCAGTCGGTCGGCTGGTTGTAGCCGTGCTCGATGGCGGGCGCCACCTGTTCGATGCGGGCGCGAGCTTGGGGCACGGCCCTGTAAAGCCCCTCAACGGTGGTGGTGCCAGTGCTGACCTGGTCGCCGTTATCTATCTCCACCTGCACTGGATAGGCCGCAATCGGAGCGACGGCTGCAGGCACGGCGATGGGAGGCGGGATGTAACGCGCGGCCGGGATCGGGGTGTTGGGCGGCGTGAATATCCCGATGGGGATGCCGGGTATATTGAGGTCGTTGCCCATGCGCAGGAAATCCTCCTGGCTCATGGTAAGCTTGAGATTAAGTTCCTCCTGCTTGAGCATGGTGTTGTTTTGGTTGACAATCCCGCGCGCCGCGAGGCCTTTATCATAGGCCGCTGGCGGGTGCAACAGGCCGAAGGAAACTGCTGCGATACCGGCCCCGGCAACGCACAAAGCCGTCTTGATCCAATTCCAGGCTTTGGGTGCTGCTTTGATGCCCTTGTCAGCAAGTTGTTTGGCCTTCACCCACTCGTCCTCAATCAACTCCCCGGCTTCTTTTAAGGTAATGTGATCCTTTATTTCATGCCTCGCGGCTTCGGAGGTGTCGGTTTCTATTTTCTTGCAAGTTTCCCGGAATTCGCGCCATGCGTCGTCCACGTCCGACTGGGGGACACTTTTTGGGTCAGCCAGGTGCTGTGCGGCTTTGGTGACTGCTTTCTCGAAGGCTTGCTCGGCATTAGTGGCGGCATCGGTGACGCCCTTGACAAAACTCTTCATACTTGTTCTCCCGATTGAATGGGCCTCCAGATAACAAAGTATGTCCAGACCGCGACCACGATGGACGTAAAGAGAGCGATGATGTAGGGGACGGCATCGCCCGTGGCGCCGCGGACCCAAGCGGTGTCCTGGATGGCGGTGAAGATGCAGGATCCGATGAGAAGTGTGGGAACTATCTTCAAGATATACCAGAGGGCCGCCGAGAGTTGTTCCCTGAAACTGCCGGCAGAGGTGCCCGGCTTTAGTTTAATTTTGGAAAAACCAAGGAGGGCAAGCGCGGTCAATCCTACCAATAGCGGCGGAACCCAGGAAGGCTCTTCATGTTTGGGGTTAGTAATTACATCATAAGACAGCCCGCCCGCAAAGATCGCAAGTATTGCACATAGGAACGCCGGGAACATGAACCGTGAAGAACCCAGGCGAAGCACAAGGCAAATGAGCCCCAAACCCAGCCAGCCGGTCTGCTTTTCCTGGCCTTCCGATCGGGAGTAAGACACCAACGCAATGAGGATGCCCCATAAAACAAATCCCTCAAGCAGGCATACTAACTTTGGACGTTCGCGCGGTTTGGATGCCGGCTTCCGCGGAATTGATTTCTCAGCCTTGGGGGGAGTCGATTGCCGGGTATTGGCGACCGGTTGCAGATAGCCGCGTGTGCGTTCGTAGCAACTCGAGCAGACGGCCCACGGGCTGTTTGTTTTTTCCGCGAGGGTTACCAGCGCTTCCGCGCGGCCGGCAGCGGGGCCAAAGGGAACATGGACGCCATATCCATTCCGCGCGATCACGCACATTTCCGGGGCGAATACCAGCTTCGCGCCTGTCGATAACGGCGCGGAGCAAAGATCGCAAAGGCCCTCTCGTGGAGTATTCTCGTCCATAATGCCCAACCGGATCGGGAATTTATGGAACCTTTTCGGGCGCGGTATTGCAACGCAAATGTTTTACACTTGCGCCCCCGTGTGCGGGACCCGGTGCCGCGGGGAATTATTTATTCGTTCCGCTCGTTGCGGGGGCCGTGCCGGTGGCGATTGGGGCGGCGGCCGCGCCGACGTATTTGATTCTGCCGAGGATGAAGCCGTTGCCTTTTGCGGGGCCCCAGGAGGCGTTATTAATGTAGAGGTTGCCGTCGGGGCCGAACTTCATGTTCACGCACTTGAGGTGCACCGCGAAAACCCCGTAAGGTCCGCCAACGGCGCCGGGCTTCTCGTCGGGAACCTTGGTCGTGTCGCCGGGGATGGGAGTGAAGGTGCTGTATTGCTGGCCGCCCTCCGGGGTGCCCAGGATGCCGCGGATGATTTCCTCCGGGGAGTACCAGTGCTCGACGTAAAGCACGGGCTCGCCATTGGGTCCGGCAAACGGCCCTTTCTCGGCGATGGCGATGCCGGTCATGGAAGGTTTGTGGAGGCCCAGGATGTGCACATGGGGGTCCTTCGGATGGGCCTCCCCATTATCGCGCCCCTGGTTCCAGCCGCCGTTTGCGCCTTCTTCGATCTGGAAAAAGCGGTCCTGTTGGTCACCATTCTCCGCTATGAAGAGGCCATTGGCGGGCTGGCCGCTGGGCGCAAATGTGAACCGGAAGGGATTGCGCAACCCCAAGGCCCAGACACGCGAGGCCACCGAATCGAGGTTTTTGTCGTAAAAGGGATTGTCGGCGAATCCGCGGCCATCGGCCTTGTTCACGCGCAGCACCTTGCCGTTGTAAGCGTTCACATCGTCCACGGCGGCCTCCGGGAGCGTGTCGTTGCCGGCGGTGACGTAAAGGCTGTCCGTGTCGCCCGGGCGGAAATGGATGTCGCCCGATTTGTGCTCGTCGTGCGTCCTCGGGAGTCCTTTCAACAAGATGAGCGGATCAGTGAGGGCGGTGCGCTGGGGATTGAGCGTGTAGCGCGCGAGCTGCTGGTCCGTGCTGGTGGTGTAAAAAACGTAGACGTAATGGTTGGTGTTGAATTGCGGGTCGACGGTGAGCCCCACGAGGCCGGATTCGTTGGAGGGGTTTACCAAGGTGGTGATGTCGAGGACAACAGTGGGGTCCTTGAAATCCTTGCCCTTGGGTTCGAAAAGGAGGACTCGGCCCCATTTTTCGGTCACGAACATCGCGCCGGTGGGGTCGAAATCGAGGGAGACCATCGCGTTGCCTTTGTAGAGGTTTTCGTAAACGAATCCGGGGACGAGGAAAGCGGTCTTTTCGTCCGCGCGAGTTGGCTGGGCAGGTGCGGCGATTGCCATGATCGCGGTGGCGACCAGGAGAGAGGTGCGGAATTTTTTCATAATGCTTAAAACGGCGCGATTAAACTGCTCAAAGGGGGCGCGCTGGA
>DASZPK010000687.1:0-12696 GCA_035550335.1 Chthoniobacteraceae bacterium
AAATAACCGTGCTGTGGTGAGACGCTTCTTCAAAAAAAACGACGGCGCCAAGGCTGAGATTTTCAGCAACGGGCACGCGCGGCGTAAAACGTCGTCACACGTGAAAAAAGTGGGGCTCAAGCCGAAGAAAGGCTGGGCGAAACGGAATTTCCTCACGCAGGTGCTGATCCCGTCGCTCTTCACGCGGCGCGAGGGGGGAGCGGCGCGCAACGCGGTTTTCCCGGAGTTGAAGCCGGCGGAAATCGGGATCACGTGGATCGGCCACGCATCGTTCCTCGTGCAGGTGGACGGCGTGAATTTGCTCATCGACCCGAACTGGTCGAAGTGGCTGAAGGTCATCAAGCGGATAAAGCATCCCGGCATCCACATCCACGATCTTCCTTCCATCGATCTCGTGCTGGTGACGCATGCGCATTTCGACCACCTCGACCGGAAAACGCTGCGCGAGGTGGCGGAGGACCAGCCGGTGGTGGTGCCGTTCGAGGTGGGGAACCTCGTGCACGACCTCGGGTTCAAGAGCGTGCACGAGTTGCACTATTGGGAAAAATACGAGCACGGGCCGCTCAAGATCAGCCTCACGCCGTGCCATCATTGGGGCGCGCGCATGCTGCACGACTCGCACCGCGGGTTCGGGGGCTATGTGATCGAGGTGAATGGACGCTCCATTTTCCATTGCGGCGACACGGCGTATTTCGAGGGCTTCAAGGAAATCGGCGAGCGGTTCGACATCGACCTCGCGCTGCTGCCCATCGGCGCATACGACCCGCCGAGCGGGCGCGAAGTCCACATGAATCCCGAGGAGGCGGTGCAGGCGTTTATCGACCTGAAAGCGAAGCGGCTGGTGCCGATGCATTTCGGGACATTCCGCCTGAGCTACGAGCCGCTGCACGAGCCGCCGGTGCGCCTGCTCGCATGCGCACGGGAGCACGGCATCGCGGAGAAGGTCTTCGTGATGACGGAAGGGCAGCCCGAAGTTTTCGGGCCGGTGGCGGACTAGGAAACGAGCGCCGTTATTTTTTCAGCGCCGCATTCCACTTCGAGATGTTGGCGGCCTGCGCGGCAAACAGCTCGTCGGTGGGATCGAGGATTTCGACGGACTGGATTTTGTCGCCCTGCTTGATTGCGTTCACGACATCCTGCCCGGTGGTCACCGCGCCGAAAATCGTGTGCTTGTAATTCAGCCAGTCGGTCGGCACGTGCGTGATGAAAAACTGGCTGCCGTTCGTGCGCGGGCCGGCGTTCGCCATTGCGAGGAGGCCGGGTTTGTCGAAAATCAGGTCCTTCGGAAATTCGTCCTCGAACTTGTAGCCGGGGCCGCCCGCGCCGGTGCCGGTGGGATCGCCGCCCTGGACCATGAAATTCGGGATCACGCGGTGGAACTTCAGGCCGTCGTAATATTTCTTCGACGCGAGGTTCAGGAAATTCGCCACGGTCACCGGCGTCTTCGAAGCGAAAAGTGTGAGAGCGATGTCGCCCTTGTCGGTTTTGAGTTTGATGCGGATGTCTTGCATGATTTTTTTCGGGGTTTGCGTTGAAGGTTGCGCGCGCAGTATCGGCGCGGGGAAGAATGTTTTGCAACCCCCATTTTTTCTGCGTTTCCGCGCGTGACAGCGGCGGTTGTGTGTGGCAATGGTGAACCCATGAAAAAACTCCTCATCCCCTTGGTCATGATTCTTACGCTCGGCGCGATCACGTTGCGCGCCGCCGATGACAAAAAAGACGACGCGAAGCCGGCCGACGAAGTCGCCGTGATCCACACCTCCGAAGGCGACCTGGTGATCGGGTTCTGGCCCGATGTCGCGCCGAACACGGTCGCCAATTTCAAGAAGCTCGCGAAGGATGGCGTCTATGACGGCACGCTTTTCCACCGCATCGTGAAGGGCTTCATGATCCAGGGCGGCGACCCGAACACGAAGAAACCCGAATCCCCCGACAACGCATGGGGCACGGGCGGCTCGGGCACGAACATCAAGGCGGAGTTCAATGAGAAGCACCATGAACGCGGCGTGATCTCGATGGCGCGCTCGCAGGATCCCGATTCCGCGTCGAGCCAGTTTTTCGTCTGCCTCGGCGACGCCGGTTTCCTCGACCACAAATACACGGCGTTCGGCAAACTCATCAAGGGCGACGACGTGCTCGAGAAACTCGGCAACACGCAGGTCGTGGAAAGCCACGGCGAGATGAGCAAGCCGGTGAAGCCGCCGGTGATCATCAGCGTGAAGATCGTTCCCGCCGATTCGATCAAGTAACTGCGCGTCCGCGCGCAAGGGAATTGTTGAAATTTTTTAGCAAAAAGGAGTATCGCGCTTTCCGCGAGTTGAAGTAAAATTTCGCCCACATGTCCGCCACCCGCGACAAAATAAAACTCGGAGTCATCCAGATGCGTTGCGTGCCGCAGCCGGACGCGAACCTCGCCCATGCTGTGGACAAGGTGCGCGAGGCGGCGCGAGGCGGCGCGACCGTGATCTGCCTGCCGGAATTATTCCGCTCGGAATATTTCTGCCAGGTGGAGGACCACGATTATTTCAAGCTCGCGGAGGAAATCCCGGGGCCGTCCACCACGGCGCTCTCCGCCGCGGCGAAGGAGCTGGGCGTGGTGATTGTCGCGCCGCTGTTTGAAAAACGCGGGCCGGGCGTTTACCACAACACGGCGGCGATCATCGACGCGGATGGCGCGCTGCTCGGCAATTACCGGAAGATGCACATCCCGGATGACCCGCTGTTCTACGAGAAGTTTTATTTCGCGCCGGGCGACCTCGGGTTCCGCTCCTGGGAGACGAAGCGCGGGAAAATCGGCGTGTGCATTTGCTGGGACCAGTGGTACCCCGAGGCGGCGCGCATCACCGCGCTGCAAGGGGCGGAAATCCTTTTTTATCCCACGGCCATCGGGTGGCATCCGTCGGAAAAAGCGCAATACGGGCAGCAGCAGCACGACTCGTGGGAGACAATCCAGCGCAGCCACGCGATCGCGAACGGTTGCTATGTCGCCGCCGCAAACCGCGTGGGGCACGAGACGCCCAACGGCGGGCCCGGCCTGGAATTTTGGGGACAAAGTTTCGTGGCCGATCCCTCGGGGCAGATCATCGCGAGGGCGGGCGTGGCCGATGAGGAAATCCTGCTGGTGGATGTCGATACCGCGGCGATCGACCGCCAGCGCACGCACTGGCCCTTTTTGCGAGACCGAAGAATTGACGCCTACGCGGACATCGGCAAACGATTCATCGATTAGAGCATGAGCAGTTCCTCCACAGACAACAAGGAATCCACACCGGCCAAGCTCGGCTACCGCATGCCGGCCGAGTGGGAGCCGCATGA
The DNA here is from genome assembly GCA_035550335.1 of Chthoniobacteraceae bacterium. GTDB lineage: Bacteria > Verrucomicrobiota > Verrucomicrobiia > Chthoniobacterales > Chthoniobacteraceae > DASZPK01. The sequence goes on from DASZPK010000687.1 coordinate 3,316, forward strand.
GGCCACGTGGATTTCGTGGCCGCACCGGAACGGCATCAGCTTTCCCGATTCGTACGATCAGATCCCGCCCGTGCTCGCGAAGATGGTCGATGCGCTGGCCGATTCGGAACACGTGTGCATCAACGTGATCGACGAGAAGCAGGAACACGAGGTGCGCCAGCAATTGAAAAAAAACGGCGCGCGCACGGACCACGTGAAATTTTTCCACATCCCGACGAATGAGCCCTGGTGCCGCGACCACGGGCCGGTGTTCCTCGTGCGCGACAAAGAGCCGCGCATGGCGATCGTGGACTGGGATTACAACGCGTGGGGGTGGAAATACCCGCCGTTCGATCTCGACGACGATGTCCCTTCCGAGGTCGCGAAGCATCTCGGCATGGAAGTGTTTTACCCCGACATGGTCCTCGAGGGGGGATCCATCGACGTGAACGGCGCCGGCACGCTCCTCACCACGAAATCGTGCCTGCTGAACCCGAACCGCAACCCAGACCTCACCAAGACCGAAATCGAAAAACGTCTCACCGATTTCCTCGGCGTGCGCCATATTTTGTGGCTCGGCGACGGCATCGAGGGCGACGACACCGACGGCCACATCGACGACCTCACGCGCTTCGTGAACCGCAACACTGTCGTGACGGTGGTCGAGGAGGACCACGACGACGCGAATTATTTCCCGCTCCAGGAAAACCTCTCGCATCTCCGCGAGATGGAGACCGAGGATGGCACGCCCCTGAATGTATTCACGCTCCCGATGCCTTCGCGCATCGTGCGCGACGGCCAGCGCCTCCCCGCGAGCTACGCGAATTTTTACATCGCCAACAAAGTGGTGCTCCTCCCGGTGTTCAAGGATGTGAATGACCAATGGGCGACCGCCGTGCTACAGAAGGCGTTCCCCGAGCGGAAAGTCGTGCCGATCGATTGCCGCGAATTGATTTGGGGCCTCGGCGCTTTCCATTGCCTCACGCAGCAGCAGCCGAAAATTGTAAAATGACCCGGCGCGCGCGAGGATTGCTGGTCTGTCTTTGCGCGATTTGGGCGACAGGGCTCGCATGGGGGGCCGATCCGGAACCCTCCGCAACACCGGCGCCGGCTTCTTCGCCATCCCCGTCGCCTTCCGCATCCGCGTCGCCGACACCGATTCCCTTCGACGCCAATGTCGCGCTCGACGCGGACTTGCAGATGGATTTCCGCTCGGAAACGCTGGCGACTTTCGCCCTGGCAAACGCAGGCAACGGCTTCCGCTGGCTTTCGACCGCGCACGACGCCGCGGAGAACACCCGGCCCGGGCTTACGTTGTTCCAGATTCCCGTCTACGATGCCGTGGTGCGGTTCGCGCAAGGCAGGGTGCAGGAGATGGACGTGTCGCTTTACAACCGCGGCGACAGCGGCACGCTCGCGCGGGATCGCTTCGACGCATTGGTGCAGTCGTGCGTGAAAGCGCTCACCGACTTTACGAAAATCCAGCCCGCCGACGCCGGCAAAAACGCATCCGAGGCCGTCCGCACGAACGCACAGGTGTGGCAGACGGACAAGGCGCGGTTCCTCCTCGAGTCGAGTTCTTCCAGGGACCCGGAGACGGGGACTTACCGCGCCGAGTTTGTGCGGCTCACGATCACAGCGCCGGAAAAACCGAAGAGCATGATGGAGGAATCGCTTGCGAGCATGGGCGTTTCCACGGCCCCGAAATTCGCAGGCGCGTCGCACGTGAAAACGCAACCGAACGGCGACGTCCTCATCGCGGATATCCCGATGGTGGACCAGGGCGACAAGGGCTATTGCGTGGTGGCGAGCGCCGAGCGGGTGCTGCGTTACTACGGGAACAAGGTCGACGAAAACGAGCTCGCCCAGATCGCGAATTCCTCGGCCAAAAAGGGCACCAGTTCCACCGCCATGCTCGATTCGCTCAAGGTCATCAGCGACAAACTCCACGTAAAAACGCGCACTCTCGAGGAATTCGACGAGCAGCGCTTCGAGTCGATGTTCGACGATTACGACCGCGCCGCCTCTCGCGGCCAGCGCGCCAAGCCGCTCGACCGGAAGGTGAAAACCTTCGATGAGCTGCTCGCGCAGATCAACCCCGACATCCTGCTCGAAGTACGTACGAAAAATCCGTCCGACATGGACCGCTTCTTCCGCACTGTGCAAACGCAAATCAACCAGGGCATCCCGCCGCTCTGGTCCGTGATGATGGGCCTTTTCCCAAAGGGGACGGACCCGGATGAATTCGGCGGCCACATGCGATTGATCATCGGGTACAATTTAAAAACCAACGAGGTCCTCTTTTCAGACTCCTGGGGCTACGGCCACGAATTGAGCCGGATGCCGCTGCCCAAGGCGTGGACGATCACCACCGACCTGTATTCCATCGAACCGCTGCAGTAAACGGCTGGCGCGACGAAAGACAAAATTCGTGAAAGATTCTTTATAGGATCTGCGTATTTGAAAGCAAATATCCTGCTTTCATGACTTCAAGGTCACTCATACAATTACTACCGGCTTTGATCGTCATCGCCGTTTTTCAACCGCGCTTGCTCGCGAAAGACGAGAAAGTCGTGCTTTCACAAAACGAAATCGCGGACATCAAAACGGCGTCGCTGGCCCTGCTCCGCGACATCCGGCCCGTGCAAACACCCGGCGCGCGGATGAAGACGATGGAGATCGCCGGCGGCACGGTGTATTGGGGACATCTGTTCGACCCGAATGAGATCACCGCGCTGGTAAACCTCGCGCCTGCCACGCCCGACCACGACTGGCTCGAGGACCATCCGCCGCGTTACCTTTCGTTTTTCGTGTGGGAGAAAGGCGGCTGGGTTTTCCGGCAATGCCTCGGTAATGCGTCCGGCCCCACTATCGATCATCACACAGGGAAGCCCGCCTGGTTCCTGCAAGCTTCGAGTCGAACCGGAATGTGGGACGGCGAATGGTTTTCGTGGTATTACGACAGCCAGTCGAAAAAGCTCGTTCCCACCGGGTTTGATGCGTGGGGGCCGTTTTACATCTCGGGTGATTATCTTTGCGCCATGCGCGGCTTCGAGCACAGCGCGCATAATGACACGACGTGGATTTATTCCTACAAGAACGGCAAACAAGGACTCCTGCTGGCAGCCATCAACATGCACGACAACGATTTCTTCACCATCACCTTCCGCAATCGAAAATCGGGCAGGATGGAAAACTGGATGTTCCGTCCGGATAAAAATGACCCGTTGCATATCTCGGTGACTATTTTTCCAGGCAAGACTGATGACTATCCTTACGACGATGAGAACCATGCGCAAAGCGCCAGGCTGGTGATAACGCCCAGCGGCGGTGATTTCGTGCCGGAGGATTATTTTTTTGAATTTCTCACCGGTCTCGACCCGGACATTATCGACACGCATGGCACGCAGTGGCGGGATAAGCTGTCCAAGCGCCCGGCGCTGAAGCGCGCGCGAATCAAGGCTTCCGGCAATCCCGAAATCGCCGCGTTTTTCCAACCGCATAAATGAACATGCCCCTCCCGCTTTCCATGCTCCGCGCCGTCGCTGCCTCCGTACTGTGCATTGTCGCGCTCTCCGCGGCGCGCGGTTCCGATCCGAAACCAGCGCCCCCGAAAAACCTGGCCGCAGTCGAGCAGCGCGCGCTCGCAATGATGAAGGACATTGCGCCCCGGCGGCCGGGGCCGAAACAACCCGCGAGCCTTTCCAGCGGAAAAGACTTCACGTGTTGGGGAAAGCTTTTTGCCGACGATCAAATCGCGGCGCTCGTGGCGGTCGATCTGGCGAAACACGTGAAGTACCGGCAGGATGAAGCCGACCTCTGCCTGCTGCTATGGGACAAGGGCTGGCATTTCCAGCAATGGGTCGGGAAGGTTTACGCCAAGGATGATGATAACGAAAACATCCCGTGGATCATAAATTACGACCCGAACGGCAACGCCTGTTATGTGCTGACCAACCTCTCGCTTTATCCCGAGGAAAAACACCTCTCGTGGCTGTGCGATGCGAAAACACACACGCTGCAACCGACCGGCTGGTCCGCAAATTCACTCCCTTCCATTTTCGGAAAAACCATCACTTTCACCAGCCAGGACAAGCCCGGATACACTCCCACGAAACGGGACATTCGTCAGTTTCCCGATGGTGTGGTGGGAAAACAAATCGCCACAATTGCAGAGGAAAACCTGGATCATCCGCCAAAAGTGGCGGTCTCGGCGTGGGACAATGATCTGGGAAAATTTGTCATCTGGCATATTTGGAAAAAGGACAAGAATCATTACGACCCGCACCATGATATCTATTCGCTTTCCGTGGATGCGCCCGGGGCGGCAGACGCCGCGACAGGAGGGGAGATCACCATTGAATTTGATTGGGGCGATGATTACGGGGACTACTCGGCCGCCATTTATATTTTTCACCAGCTGACCGGGCTTTCGTCCCACGAATTTTTTGGGGAATGGAGCGAGGACGTTTACCGGGAAATCAAAATGCCCCTGGCGGCAAAAATCACGGGCTCCCCGGTGGCCGCCCACCGATTCACGTGGCCGGAAAATGCGGGGGCGCCGCAGCCTTAATCCTCGATCAACCCGCGCAGCGTTTTCATGTTCACCACGTCTTCGGCCATGTCCTTGCCCTTCGGCGTTTCGAGGACCTTGGGAATTTTGGCGAACTTCGGCTCGTTCATGATGTAGCGGAAGGCTTCGAGGCCGATCCTGCCTTTGCCGATGTGATCGTGGCGGTCGACATGCGAGGCGAGCGGGACTTTGGAGTCGTTGATATGAAGCGCGGCGAGTTGCTTGAAACCGACGATCCTGTTGAATTCCGCAAATACTTTTCCGGCGCCTTCAAATGTGGAAATGTCGTAGCCCGCTGCGAAAATGTGCGCGGTGTCGAGGCAGACGCAAAGGCGCCCAGGCTCCTTCACGTTTTCCAGGATGAATTTCAAGTGCTCAAATTTATGGCCGAGGGTCGATCCCTGCCCCGCGGTGGTTTCCAAGGCGATGCGGGTTTTCACATCCGGGATTTCGGCGAGGATTTTGTCGATGCTCTCCACCACTTTTTCCAAGCCCGCCTCCTCCCCCGCGCCCATGTGCGCCCCGGGATGCAGCACGAGGTGCGGCAATTTCAATTGGCTGGCGCGCACGAGTTCGTCACGCAGGGAGCGGACGGATTTCGCGTGGAAATCGGCGTTGGTCGCCGCGAGGTTGATGAGGTAGCCGCTGTGGCCGAAGACGGAGCGGAGTTCGCCGAGGCGCGGATGATCGAGATAGGCGCGGATTTCCTTTTCGGCAAAGGGCGTGGCGAACCACTGCATGTTGTTTTTCACGAACACCTGCATGGCGACGCAACCCATGGCGAGCGCGCGGTCGATGGCCTTGTCCACGCCACCTGCAGTGGAGGTGTGCGCACCGAGGAGCGGGCCGGGGCTTTGCTTTGCGGGTTTGCTTTTCATCGGGCGGAGTGGAATGCGAGATTCATCGAACGGGCGGCAATTGCCAGCTTTTTTCACGGCGGAAAAGCGGTGCGAAAACTTGCCGGATGGAAAAATCACGGTATTCAGGAGGTGACATGACATCGTCGACATCCATCCCCGCGCCCGCTGCGTCCCCAACGGCGGACGCGGCAAAGGGACGCCGCGCCGCGATCATCGCGCTCGCGCTGGTGCTGGCGCTCTACGCGGTCTTCATCGCCACGCACATGGGGGCGTACGCGGGGGGCTCGGATTCGTCGGGCTACATGAACTCCGCGCTGCTTTTCGATCGCGGTGTTATTTCAACGGACCAGCGCACGATTCCCGGTCTCGACCCGGGCACTCTTCCTGCGCGCATCTACACGCCGCTCGGCTTCGACGCGCGCGCAAACGGGCGCATGGTGCCGACGTATTCCACCGGGCTGCCGCTGGTGATGACCGCGATTTCGCGCATTACGGGGTGGAATGCCGCCCCGGGCGTGACGATGTTTCTTTTTTCGCTCGCCGGGATCGCGGTGACGGGATGGTTCGCGCGCACATGGGGGCTGGATTGGAAATGGACGCTGCTCGCCGTGCTGCTGGTCGCCCTCAGCCCGCTCTATTTGATGTATTCGATGCAATTGATGAGCGACCTGCCGGCGATGGTGTTCACCACCGCGGCGCTCACGATGGCGTGGAAAAGCCGCTCGCGCACGGGTTGGGCGGCGGGCGCGGGCGTGGCGTTTGCCGGGGCGGTGCTCACGCGGCACACGAACACGCTGCTGCTCCCCGCCCTGGCGCTTTGCTTCGGGGTTTCGTGGCGGCGCTGGGCGGCATTTGCGCTGGCGGGGCTGCCGGGTGGCGCTTTCTATTGTTTATACAATCACGCCAACTACGGGCATTATTTCTCAACCGGTTACACCCAGGTCGGGGAGATGCTTTCGGCGGAATGGCTGGCGCCGAGCCTGCGCCTTTACCTGTGGGGATTGCCGTTGCTTCTCACACCGCTGGTATTCCTCGCGGCGGGGCTGCCGTTCCTGCTCCGCAAGGAGCCGCTGCGCGCATCCGCCCTTGTGGCATGGATCGTGTGCCTGCTCGGTTTCTATTCATTCTATCGCTGCACGCACGAGACGCTCTGGTATTTGCGGTTTGTGATGCCGGTGTTCCCGGCGCTTGCAATCGGCGCCATGATGGTGCTGCGCGACGCCTTTGAGACCCAAACAGCGCGCCGGTGTTTCGAATGGCTCGCCGGCACGTTCCGGGCAAAAATCCCGCCCCTGCTCATTCTCGGGTGGGCGCTCATGATCCTCGCGGCGATCTACGTTTACCGCAACTCGAAATACGAACCGCGAATCACCCGTTACCTGCTCCTCGCCATCCCCCTGGTGTGCGCGGTCGCGATGCATCGGATTCGCGCCGGGTTCGGCGGCGACCCCGCGAAGGCATCCCGCGCCACCGCGGCCGCTTTCCTGGTTGCCCTCGTCTGCGCGGGGGACCTCGCGTGCAACGTAAAGCTCATGTGGTTCCGCGTCGGGGAAGGCGAGGTCCAATACCCGGGGGCCGGCGCCTGGGCGCGGGAAAACCTGCCTCCCAACGCCGTGATCTACTCGATGCAAACCTCGGGCGCGCTCTTTTGTTACACACCGTTTACACTCGTGCGCTGGGATTTCGTGACGCGGGACGTGCAGGCCGGCATCGAAAAGGCGTGCGCGGCATCCGGCCGTCCGGTTTACGCGATGCTGTTCCCGGAGGAAATCCAGCCCGTGCAGGATATCCCGGCCACCGGCCGCTGGACCAGGGTCGCCACGCTGGAACTCATCACCTGCTGGCGGTTTGATCCCGGGCAAAAACCATGAAAGACCTCGCCAAATACGCCAAGGTCTTCGACATCGGCCTGCAAAACACCTTCGTGTACCGCTGGAATTTTTTCCTCCGCTCGATCTTCAACCTCGTGCCGCTGGCGGGGACCGTGTTCATCTGGACGGCGATCTTCGGACAGCGGGGGAACATCTCGGGCTACGACCGCTCCTCGATGATTTTTTATTTCGTGATGGCCATGGTGGTGAACAACCTCGTGACGCCCACCGAGGACGAATGGCAGATCGCGGCCGACATCCGCGACGGCCTGATCAATTCCTTCCTCACGAAGCCGCTCAATTACCTCGGGTACCGCATCAGCCTGTTCCTGAGCTACCGGCTGCTTTACACGATCGCGACAATCATCCCCGTGGTATGCGTGATGTTTTACTTCCGGCATACAATCACCCTGCCGGCGGAAACGGTCACGTGGTTCTGGTTCGCGATTTCGCTGGTCATGGCGGCGTTCATCCAGTTCTTCATCGCCTATTCATTGGCGATGCTGGCGTTCTGGATCCTGGAAATCTCGACGGTGGTGTTCCTGCTTTACTCGTTCGAATACTTCCTCAGTGGCCAGATTTTCCCGCTCGATATCATGCCCGCGGCGCTCCAGGGAGTGCTGAAGGTGCTGCCATTTTATTACGAGATTTTTTTCCCGATCGAAGTGTATCTCGAGAAGGCCACCGGGGCGGAATTGTACACGGGCCTTGCGATCCAGGCGGGGTGGTTTTTCATCATGCTTACCGTCGCTCGCACGATGTGGAACCGCGGCACGCGCCATTACCAGGCGGTGGGAGGCTAGACGATGAAGCGTTACCTGCAAATTTACTGGATGATGATGCGCAACTCGCTGATCCGCGAGATGAACTTCAAGGCGAATTTCGTCCTCTGGATGCTTGTGGAATTCCTTTGGTTCGTGGGGCAGATCGTGTTTCTCGAGGTGCTCTTCAGCTACGTGCAAACCATCGCGGGGTGGTCGAAATGGGAGGTGGTGCTGCTCATCGGCACGCACCAGGTGATCGGGCAGATTTTCCAGGCTTTCTTTTACGTGAACGTCGCAAACCTGCCGGAACTGGTGCGCACGGGGAAACTCGATTTCATGCTGCTGCTGCCGGTGGATTCCCAATTCGCGGTCTCCACGCGGCAGTTCGGCCTCGACAGCGTGGTAAATGCGGTGGTGGGCATCGCCATCGTGATTTTTTCGCTGGCGAAATTGCACGTGATGCCGGGCCCGGTGCAGGTGGCGCTCTATTGCGCGGCGCTCGCGCTCGGCGTGGCGATCCATTATTCGATCATGTTTTTCCTGGCATCGATGAGTTTCTGGATCGTGCGGGCGCAGGGGCTGATTTACGGCTACTTCAGCATCTTCAACATCGCGCGGTATCCGCAGGATGTGTTCCGCGGGGCCTTCAAAATCGTGTTCAGTTGGGTGGTGCCGGTGATCATCGTCGCAAATGTGCCGGCGCAAATCCTCGCGCGGTCATTCGATGAGCCGTGGGGTCCACTCGCGAAATTGATCGCCGCGGCGCTCATCGTGGTGACGGGTGCGCGGCTTTTCTGGCGCTCGGCGCTGGGGCGCTATTCGAGCGCGAGTTCGTGACCGGTGCGCGCGCGTTCGCAAAAAAACTACACGCGGGCGTCCATCGGCGCCGGCCCCTTGTCTTCCTTGAATAATTTCTTGCCCCACCGGATCGCGGGGGCCTCGACGAAATAGTAAAGCAGCGTCGCCACCCCGATGGTGACCAGACCCGCCACGACCGCAAAAATTCCCCAGAGCGCATACGTCGGCACGCGCCCGTACAGATATTTCGCGGCGCAATGAATCAGCACGATGGAGACCGGCCAGTGCGCGAGGTAAATGGAATAGGAAATCCGCCCGATGAAGAGCGCCGGCCCCGAGGAACCGACGGTCTGCACAACGCGTGACTCGACCCCATTCGGCAGCGCCGCGATCTGGCAAAGGCACGCGAAAAGAAAAACCCACACGCCCATCGTCAGGTCGGGGATGGAAAATGCCACCACCAGCCCGCACAGCACCAATCCCCGCGGACGCACTGCGCCGGGACTGGCGAGATAGACGAGCCATTTCCTCCAAAG
>DASZPK010000688.1:0-6332 GCA_035550335.1 Chthoniobacteraceae bacterium
AAATCTGCGGGTTGCAGAGGTAATCGTAAATGACCACGTCGGCGAGCTTGAGGCACGCCTTGGCTTTCAGCGTAAGCAGCCCTGGGTCGCCCGGCCCCGCACCCGCGAGATAACAAATTCCTTTTTTCTGGCTCATGATGAAATCGATTTAAACAATTCCGCCGCGATTTTTTCCGGCTCGTTTTTGGAACCCGCGACTTTGCCGGTGCGCGGCGGCTCGCCCTCCTCGCCGAAGATAATGGCCTCCATCGAGAGCACATCGTCCTCGATTTTCGTGGCAGCGCCCACCGGCAGATGGCAGTCGCCATTGAGCAGCCGCAGCAATTCACGCTCGGCGCGGATGCAGGTGAAAGTCGCAGCATGGTTGATTTTTGCAAGCAACTCCGCCGCTGCGGTGTCGCCGGAGCGGCATTCTAGCGCGATGGCCCCCTGGCCTATCGCCGGCAGGATAGGCAGGTCCTCGACAATCCATTCGTCGAGGCCGAGGCGCAGCCGGTCCAGCCCGGCGCGGGCGAGCACGATGCCGGAGAGCGAATCGGACGCGCGCAGCTTCTCGATGCGCGTCGGCACGTTGCCCCTCATCTCCTCAAGCACGAGGCACGGGTTTTTCCAAAGCAATTGCCGCCGGCGGCGCACGCTGCTCGTGCCCACTGCCGAGCGGTCGTCGAGGTCGCAAAACGGCGTGCGCCCGATGTAAACATCCGCGGTGTCGGCGCGCTCCAGCGTCGCCGCGATTTCGAGTCCCCCGGCAAGATGGCCGGGCAGGTCCTTGCAACTGTGCACCGCAACGTCGATGCTCCCGTCGAGCAGGGCCGTTTCGATTTCCTTCGTGAAAAGCCCCTTTACCCCCGCGCCGCTCTCCAACTCGGCGGAAAAATCCGAGCGCCGGTCGCCGGAGGTGGTGATTTTTTTGATTTGAATATCCGCCACGACACCGGCGATGTTCAACGCCTGTTTTACAAGCTCCACCTGCGCGAGCGCGAGCGCGCTGCCGCGCGTCCCCAGCACGAATGGACGGCTCACGATTCCTGCACCCTGTTGGCGGCAAGCACCGGCGGGATGGCCGCCGTTGGATCCGGTCGTTCGGTGGTGAGCCACGCGATGAAATCATTCACGTGACGCTCGATCATCTGCTCGCACACGGCCATTTCCTTGCGGCGGATTTCCATCGACTGCGCCGCGATGGACTGGAGCGAGTCGATGTCGTAAAGATAGACGCCGTCGAGCTTGTTCACCGACGCCTCCACGTCGCGCGGCACGGCGAGGTCGATGATGAATAGCGGGCGGTTTTTGCGCTGGTTCATCACCGGCGCGAGCTTCTCGCGCGTGAGCACCGGGTGCGGCGAGGCGGTCGAGCCGATCACGATGTCCATCTCCGCGAGCGGCTTTTCCCACTCGTCGAAACGGATTGCCTCGCCCCCCATCTCCGCGGCGAGCGCCATGGCGCGGTCGTGCGATCGGTTCGAGACAAACAGGCTTTTCACGCCGCGCAATTGCAACGCGCGCGCCGTCATCTCGCTCGTCTCGCCCGCGCCGAGGATCATCACCTTGCACGCCGCGAGCCGCCCGAAAATCTTCTCCGCGAGATCGACCGCCACCGAGCCGACAGACACCGGCCCGCGCGTGATGGCCGTGTTCGTGCGCACCTCCTTCGCCACATTGAACGCGCGCTGGAAAAGCTTGTTGAGGTGCCGCGCCGTCTTGCCATTCGTGGCCGCCGCGGCATACGCCTTTTTCACCTGGCCGAGGATTTCCGTCTCGCCGAGCACCATCGATTCCAGCCCGGAGACCACGCGGAACAAATGCCGCACGCTCTGCGGCGAATCGTGCCGGTGGAAAATATGCGGGTCGTAATGGTGCTCGTTCGCGCGCCGGGTGAGGAAACGGCCCAGCGACTCGAAGCCGAGCGGGGAATTGTCCGTCGCCGCGAAAAGCTCCACGCGGTTGCATGTCGAAACGATCACCGACTCGTGGATGCCTTCCATCGCGCCAAGCTCGTGCGCGGCGTCCGCCAGGTCGGCATCGGCCACCGCGAATTTCTCGCGGAGCTCGACGCTGGCTGTGTGATGGCTGAGGCCGAGGCAGATGACGTTCATGCGCTTACAGGAATTTCAACCCCCAGAAAGTTGACAATGTCAAACTAAACGCGACAACCGATAGGATCGCCACGCGGCGCGGCGTGATCTTTTTCAATTTCTCCGCCTGGATGATCACGCCATAAATCACCCACACGCCGATTCCCCAGAACACCTGGAGCGCATCGAACCCGACCATGAACCCCGTGAGCAGCCCCGCGGTCAGGAGAATGAACCCCGCCAGCAGCAGCCGGTGGATCGACACCGCCAGGTCTGCAATCGGCGGCAAATGATAAAAAATCGTGTGCAGGTTATGTGTCTTCAACTGCCGTTCCTGCGCGAGATACATCACCCCGGCCACGCCGGCCATCGCAAACGCGCCGTAAGCGATGATGGAAATCGAAGCGTGCATCTCCAGCCACGGGTCCGGCGGTTTGACCACCAATCCGCTCGCCTGCTGTTGCGCATCCGGCAACCCGAGCAGGGCAAACGCCTGCAATAAAAACACCAGCGGCGACGTGAAAAGCCCCATGAGCGACATCCGGTAAGTCGACCCGATGAGCAGGTAAAGAAGCACCACCGACCAGCTCAAAAAAACGAACACCTCGAAGAGATTCGTGAGCGGGCAGCGCCCCTCTGCATGGCCGCGCATGGTCAGAAACCCCGTCTGCAGAACGAACCCGAGCAGGATCACCGAGTAATTGAACCGCGAAGGCCGGTACGTGCGCGCCCCGAGCGCATACATCGTGTAGGCGAACCCGAACAGAAAACAAAATGTGGAGGCTACCAGCAGCAGGCGGTCCATTGAGAAGGGTTAAAATAAACGGCGACAGGGGATTTTGCAACCCTGCGCCTATGCGGATGGTAAGGCCCATGGAAATCGCTTTCTGCTTGCCGGGTCATAAGTTTTGCTGAGAGTGTTTTCTCGTTCGCAATGAAGTCGACTCCATTCACCTCCTTGCTGGGCGGAATCGCGCCCCGGAATTCCAAGCGCACCAGTTGACCCTGCTGTCGCCGAGCAGGGGATCCCGATTCGGATCAGCCCCCGCAAACGCGGTTCACGCACTCCAAGTGCTGACGGTAAAGCTCCTCGATCTGCGCGTCATTCAGCGCAGTCACCATTTCCCGCCGTTTCTGGATGTTCGTCTCCTCGCGGAATTTGGACAGCGCGCACGATACGAGCGCCTTGTCGTACGACGGGCATTTCTCCACCAGGATTTCAATAAACTGTCGCGCGCTGAGTGAACCCATATTTATTCTTTCTGGAAGAATTCTTCCCCCAACCCGCGAAATCCGCCAACCCTCCCTTGCAAAATGCTGGGCGGATTTTTAACCGCAAAGGACGCGAAGCACGCAAAGATGAAGAATCGAGAAGGGAATCGCTCTCAACATAATGCTCTTCCCTTTGCGCTCTTTGCGTCCTTTGCGGTTTACATTGGCTCGGGCATGGCCGGTGCCCCCGCCCCCTGCCCCTCGAACCGCGAGTCGCGCAGCCCCAGGCTCGCGAAAATCTGCCGCGTGGCGTCGCCCCGGTTCAACGTGTAGAAGTGGATCCCCTTGACCTGGTTTTCCAGCAGATCGTGGCATTGCTCGGAGGCGTAGTGGATGCCCACCCGCGCCACCCGTTCCGGATCGTCCCCGCAGCGCTGGAGTGCGCGCAGGAGTTTCGCGGGGAAGCGTGCGCCGCCCGCGAGCTCGGCCATCCGCTTGAGCCCGCTCGTGGACGTGATCGGCATGATGCCCGCGATAATCGGCACGTGGATCCCCGCCAGTTCGCACCGGTCGCGGAAATCGAGAAAATCGCGGTTGTCGAAAAATAGCTGGGTGACGATGTAGTCCGCCCCGGCATCGACCTTGCGCTTGAGGTAATCCATTTCGAGCAGCCGGTTCGGCGTGGCGGGATGTCCCTCGGGAAACCCGGCGACGCCGATTCCGAACCCTCGCGCGTCCGGGTGCGCGCCGGAGTCGTTGAATTTGCGGATGAATTTCACCAGGTCGGCGGCGTGCTGGAAATCGTCGTCCTCGCGCCGGTAACCGTCGACGCGCGGCGCATCGCCCCCAAGCGCGAGAATATTGCTCACCCCCGCGCTCGCATACCGCTCTAGAATGGAACTGATCTCCGCCTCCCGATGGCAGACGCAGGTGAGGTGCGGGATAGGATCGAGCTTCGTATCGTTCTTGATGCGCACCACAAGATCGTGGGTCAATTGCCGCGTGGACCCGCCCGCTCCGTAGGTCACGCTCACAAAGTGCGGAAGATATTTTTCCAGTTCGAGGATGGTCTGGTAAAGGGCATCGGACGCCTGCGCCGTCTTCGGCGGGAAAAACTCGAATGAAATCGTGGTCGGATTGCTCCGAAAAATGTCCTGGATGTGCATGAATGCCGGAAGCGTGAGCCGTCCAATCTGGCATTCTCCGCGCCGGATGGCAACGCCAGTTGCGCGTCGCGGAACTTTGGCGGAAAGTCCCTTCCATTTTTGCAGTAAGCCGATGACCGCCGAACCCAACAGCGAAACACCTTCACTCCGCCCTTCCACCGTCTGGCTCATGGCGACCACGGTCGGTGTGGTGGTGGCGAATATCTATTATGCACAGCCGCTGCTCGCCGCCATCGCGAAAAGCTTCGGCCTCTCGGTCGCACACGCCGGCGCAATCGCCATGCTCAGCCAGGCCGGCACCGCCACGGGCATGGCGCTTTTCGTCCCGCTCGGCGACAAATTCGAGCGCCGCTCGCTGGTCACCGTGCTGCTCCTCGGCGCGTTCGTGGCGCTGCTCGCCTTCGCCATCTCGCCAAACATCCTCTGCCTCGCGCTCGCCAGCTTCGCAGTCGGCGCGTTTTCGGCAACCGTCCACGTAGTCGTCCCCTTCGCCGCGCACCTGGCCTCGCCCTCGGAGCGGGGTCGGGTCGTGGGAACGCTGATCAGCGGAATCCTCTTCGGGATTCTCCTGGCGCGCAGCTTCAGCGGGACCATCGGCGCTTTACTCAGCTGGCGCGCGGTGTACGGAATCGCGGCGGCCGCCATGATCATCCTCGCAGCGGTGGTGCGCACGCGGCTCCCGGTGAGCCGCCCCGAGATTCCGATTTCGTGGCCCGATCTGATGCGCTCCGCGCTGCAACTGGTGCGCCGCCACTCGCTCTTGCGCGAATCCGCAATCCTCGGCGCGCTCTTTTTCGCCGGCTTCAGCGCGTTCTGGACAACACTCGTTTTCTTCCTCGAATCGCCCGCCTACCACTTCGGAAGCGCGAGTGCCGTGGCGGGATTCTTCGGCCTGGTCGGCGCGGCCGGAGCGGCGGGCGCGCCGACATTCGGCCACCTCGCGCACAAGCATGGGCCGCGCGTCACCATCCAGATCGCGCTCTGGCTCACCATTTTCGCGTTCGTAATAATGGGCCTGACCGGCACGCACTTTGCCGGCCTCATCATCGGCGTGATCCTCATGGACCTCGGCGTGCAGGCCGCCCACATCGCAAACCAGACCCGCATCTACGGCATCGATCCCGGCGCTCGCAGCCGGTTAAACATGGTTTATATGTTCTGCTATTTCGCCGGCGGCGGCCTCGGCTCCTGGCTCGGCGCCATCTGCTGGCACCTCGCGGGCTGGTGGGGCGTCTGCGGCTTCGGAATCGCAACCGTCTGCCTCGCCATCATCGTGGAAGCGCTCCATAAGCGCGCCGCGGATAATCACTCGAATACGACTGCGTCCGCTTGACCTCCCGCCCTTGTGACTTATTGTCGTCCGTTCCATGCATACGGGCAACTCCATCATCATGCGCGTGCCAAAGGAGCGCATCTTCGAAACCGCGGCCGACCTCGCCCGCTGGCCCGACATCCTGCCCCACTACCGCTACATTCATTACTACGAGAAAAGTCCCACCCGCAACGTGGTGAAAATGGCCGCCACACGCTCCGGAATCCCGATCGCATGGACAAGTGAGCAAATCATCGACCGCGACGCGCTCGAAGTCCGCTTCCATCATTTGAAGGCTTTCACCAAGGGAATGAAAGTCGTCTGGACTTTCACCGACACCCCCGAAGGCGTGCGCGTCGAAATCCTGCACGACCTCGCTTTCCGCATCCCGGCGCTCTCGCCCATCGCTGACCAGGTCATCGGCAAATTCTTCATCGAGAACATCGCGAATAAAACCCTGCGCTGCATGAAAGCGCACCTTGAGAAACAATGAAGCGCCGCGCCGTCATCACGGGCATCGGCCCCATCACCTGCATCGGCACGGGCCGCGAGGCATTCTGGAACGGC
>DASZPK010000689.1:0-4476 GCA_035550335.1 Chthoniobacteraceae bacterium
CGGCGGGGGAGATCGCGCGCGCGGTGATAGAGTTTAACGATTGTGATACAGGCAGGATGGCCGGCGTGCCGAAGCCGGATGTGATCGTGGTGTGCCGCGGGGGCGGCAGCATCGAGGACCTGTGGGCGTTCAACGAGGAGGCGGTGGCTCGTGCGATTTTTGCGTCGGAAATCCCGGTGGTGTCGGCGGTGGGGCATGAGATCGATTTCACGATTGCGGATTTCACGGCGGACCTGCGCGCGCCGACGCCGAGCGCGGCAGCGGAGTTGGTGGCGCCCGACGCGGAAACGCTGATGCGCCATCTCGGGCAGGCATGGTCGCGAGCGGGGCGCGCGCTCGGTTCCGAACTGGCCCGGCAGCAGGAGCGGCTGGCGTTTTTGCGGCGGGGCGCATTGTTCCGCGAGCCGGCGGCGCGACTCGAGGAATGGGGCCAGCGGGTGGATTCCTGCGGGGAGAGCCTGCTGCGCGCGACGGAGTCGGGCTTGGCGGAAGCGATGCAGCGGCTCGCGGCGCTCTCGGGTGCGCTACGCGAGCATCGCCCCGATCAAGTGGCGCGTTTGAAGCGCCAGCAAATCGAGGTGCTGGCCGCGCGCATGAATGAGCGCGTGGCGGCGCAGTTGCAGTTGCGCCTGCACCAATTGCGCAGGGCCGAGAGCCTGCTCGCAGTGCTCGCGCCCGAGGCAACACTCCGGCGCGGTTACACGATCACCACCGACGCGGAGGGAAAGGTGATCCGCTCGGCAAAAGCCGTGCGCAAAGGGACGAAAATCCACACGCGGTTTTCCGACGGAAACGCGGTATCGAAGGTGGAATGAACGCGCCCGCCACCAGGCATTCCCCGGCGAAAACGGCCATCATCTGCGCGCTGCTCGCCGCGCTGGTGTTCGCGCTTTTTGGGAAAACGACACGGTACGGTTTCGTTTATGACGACGAGATGTACATCCTGAACAACAGCCTTGTGCAAAAGGGGCTGACTTGGAAGGGGATTGCCTGGTCGTTCACGCTCGAATCGGGGGAGATCGGGCACTGGCATCCGCTTACCTGGATGAGCCACATGCTCGATTGCGGGCTTTACGGGCTCGCCCACCCCGGGGGGCATCACCTCACGAATGTGTTCCTGCACGCGGCGGCGACGGTGCTCTTGTTCCTCGCGCTGCGGCGGGTGACGGGGGCATTCTGGCGGTGCGCGTTTGTGGCAGCGGGCTGGGCGATCCACCCGCTGCGCGCGGAATCGGTGGCATGGATCGCGGAGCGGAAGGACGTGCTCTCAGGGGTGTTTTTCATGCTGGCGCTCTGGGCTTATGTCGCCTGGGTGAGCGAGCGAAAGCCCTGGCGCTATGTGCTGATGGCCGCGCTTTTTGCGGTCGGATTATTGTGCAAGGACATGCTGGTCACGCTCCCGTTTTTGCTGCTGGTGCTGGATTACTGGCCGCTCGGGCGGCTCGAAAAATCCGCGCAATTCCCCCGGCTGTTGCTGGAAAAAATCCCGCTCTTCGCGCTCTCGGTGGCGGCTTGCATCATCACGGTGCTGGTTCCGGAGCAGGTGACCGACGCGCACCATCTCCCGCTTTGGCTGCGGCTTGAGAACGCGCTCGTTTCCTACTGCATCTACCTGCGGCAGAGCGTCTGGCCCTCGGGGCTGTCGCCAAATTACCCGAACCCCGCCGCCGCCTTCCCGCTTTGGGAAGTGGCGGGAGCGATTGTGTTACTTTGTTTGATAACCTGGGCGGTCTTCGCGCTGCGGCGGCGTCACCCGTACCTGCTTGCGGGGTGGCTCTGGTTTGCAGGGATGCTGGTGCCGGTGATCGGGGTGGTGCAGATCTCGCATTACTCGCATGCGGACCGCTACACGTACCTGCCGCAGATCGGGCTTTGGATCGCGGGCGTGTGGCTGGCCGCAGACGCCGCGGCGAGGCTGAAAAACCGCGAGGCAACGCTCGCCACGGCTTCGGCGGCGATTTTGTGCGGGCTGTTCGCGTGCGCGTGGCAGCAGGTTTCGTATTGGCGCGACAGCATTTCGCTCTGGACGCGCGCGCTGGAATGCAACCCGAACGATTTCATCGCGCTCAACAACCTCGGCTCCGACCTGCGCGCGCTCGGGCTCACGGATGAGGCGATGCGCGATTTGCGCGAGGCGCTGCGGCTGGCGCCAAATTACGACAAGCCCCACTACAACCTCGGTCTCGCGCTCGAGGGCCAGGGCGATCTGGCCGGTGCGGCCAACGAGTACCGCGCGGCGCTGAAGATCACGCCCGATTACACGCTGGCGCATCTCCAGCTCGGAAGCGTTTTGCAGCAGCAGGGGGACATCAAAGGGGCCATCGAGGAATATCGCGCAGCTGTGAAGAGCGATCCCGGCTACGGGGCGGCCTCCACGGCCCTCGGCAACATCCTGCTGGAAACAAAGGACGTGCAGGGGGCGCTCGAAAACTACCAGGACGCGGTGGCCAGCGATCCATCCGTGGCGGCCGGCCACAACAATCTCGGCAACGCACTCATGGCCGCAAATCGCCTCGACGAGGCGGTGCCCGAATACCGCGAAGCCGTGCGCCTCAAGCCGGATTACGACAAGGCGCGTTTCAATCTCGGCAACGCCCTTTTGCGCCAAGGCCACGGACGCGAAGGCATCGCCGAATTGGAGCAGGCCGTCGCGTTGAAACCGGACAACGCCATTTACCAGGATGACCTTGCATGGGTGCTCTCCGCCTCGCCGGACCCCGCGCTCCGCGATGGCAAAAAGGCGCTGGAACTGGCCGCCAAGGCAAGCGCATCGGCCGGCGGGAAGAACCCGCTGTATCTGCGCACGCTCGGGGCGGCTTACGCGCAGACGGGCGATTTTGCGCACGCGGCGGAGAGCCTGCGCAAAGCGATTGATATCGTCGAAGCCGGGTCGCGTGGCGTCCAAGCCACGGAACTGCGGCGCGAGCTCAAGCTGTATGAGGAAGGGCGGGCGTTTGAAAGCGGGCGGTGAGGAAGACAGACTTACTTCGGATTTAGCGTAAAGTTATTATAGCCAAGCCAGCCATTGGCACCGTTCGCCGTGGTGAAAATATCCCCGTTGGCCACACCATTGCCATCCGGGCCAATAATTGAGAGAGAGAGTTGATTTACGCTTAGCACCGCGCCACTCGCATCGCTATGCACGACGATGGCCTGTTTCCCTTTCCAAACGCCACCTTTCTCGGATGGATCCACTGTATATATGTGGTTTGCAACAACACCTGCCCCCCCGGAGAACCCGTCCGCGATCAGCGGAACTGCGGCATTGGCGCTATCATTCAAACCCGTCACATAAGCCCACTCATTTTCACCCTTTTCGAGAGTCTTGCCGGAAGTGTTGTCGGGGGCCGGATCGTATTGATCATCGGGCTGGGTGGGTGTCCAGGCAGAGCCGGCGACGTAGAAGATGTTTTCGTCCGTCAGGTAGGTCGGGAAGAGCTCTGCAAACGCGTCGTTGGAGGTGGCCACCGAGGCGGTGGTCGGCGCGCCATTCTGGAGCACATAGGTCGGGAAGTTGCCGTTGTTGTCGGATGCGTAGAGCCTCAGCGCCAGGGCGATCTGCTTCGCATTGGAGAGGGCTTTGGTTTGGTTGCCCTTCACTTTCACCGAGGTGAAGACGGGGAGCGCGATGCCTGCGAGAATCGCAATAATCGTGATCACCACGAGCAACTCGATGAGGGTAAAGGCCAGCTTGGACTTTATGAGTTTCATAGTGGGGACAGTAATCGTGCCTTCCTCAGCTCAGTCTAAATGCGTAGCACTGTTTCTACAATAACACAAAACCCTGCCAAGCTTGCGCCTGGCAGGGTTTTTAAAGCTATCGAAAGCGTGTTTACTTCGGATTCAGCGTAACATTTCCCGAGCCGAGCCAACCGTCCGCCCCGTTCGCCGTGGTGAAAATATCCCCGTTGCTCACGCCATTGCCACACGGACCCACGATATAATATTGTGTCTGGCTGACGTTCTGAATCCCGCCACTGGCGTCGCTGTGCACGACGATGGCTTGTTTCCCTTTCCAAACGCCACCTTTCTGGGTGGGATCCACAGTGTATGTGTGGGATGAAGTTACGCCCGCGTTGCCAGTAAACCCGTCTGCGATCAGCGGGACGGCAGCATTGGAGCTATCATTCAAACCGGTCACGTAGGCCCATGTATTTTCACCGGCTTCGAGGGTCTTGCCGGAGGTGTTGTCCGGGGCGTTGTCATATTGCTGATCGGGCCCGGTGGGACTCCATGCAGAACCGGGGGTTGCGAAGATGCTTTCATCCGTCAAGTAAGTGGGGAAGAGCTCGGCAAACGCATCGTTGGCTGTGGACACCGTGGTGGTGGTCGGCGAACCATTCTGGAGCGTATAGGCCGGGAAGTTTCCGCTGTTGTCGGATGCGTAGAGCCTCAGCGCCAGGGCGATCTGCTTCGCATTGGAGAGGGCTTTGGTTTGGTTGCCCTTCACTTTCACCGAGGTGAAGACGGGGAGCG
>DASZPK010000690.1:0-5099 GCA_035550335.1 Chthoniobacteraceae bacterium
CCGGGTCAACCGCGCGGCCTACCGCCTTTTCTCGAAGAACAAGAAACAGGTCGCCTCGCACCTGCGAACGATGCGTGTCCACGAGGCGCACATCCAGGCGCTCGCAAATTACCAGCCGTCCTTGTACGAGGGAAAACTCACGCTGGTCCGCGCCGAAAACCCGAACGATGGGTTTGAGTTCGACTCGGAATTGGGATGGGGTGGACTCGCCGTCGACGGCATCGAAATACACGATGTCCCCGGCGAGCACGAAACGATTTTTCACGAGCCGAACGTCCGCGTGCTCGCCGCCACGATGAAGGCGTGCATTGAAAAAGCGCGAGAGGCGCAGACGTGATGGACGGGTTGGAATCCTGGCCGCGCCATGAAGCTCGAAGCGGCATCGCGCCGATGGCCGAAAATGAAATTCATCTCTGGCTTGCGCCGCTTGGGATCGGCGCGGCAAAAATCGCCGCGATCGGAAACCTCCTCCAGCCCGATGAATCGGAGCGCGCCGCGCGTTTTCGTTTTCCCGAGCACCGCGAGCATTTCACCGCCGCGCGCGGAATTCTGCGCTCCATTCTCGGGCTGCATCTCGGATGTCCGCCTGAGAGCATCCGGTTCGCCTACGGCGAGCATGGCAAGCCCTCGCTCGCGCAACCTGCGGGCACACATATGGAATTCAATCTTTCGCACTCGGGCGGCTTTGCCATCTACGCTGTCGTGCTCGGCCGCCAGGTGGGGGTGGATTTGGAGCGGATCAAGGCCGAGGGGTCATGGATGGAGATCGCGCGCCAATACTTCGCGGCAACGGAAGCAGCGGAGTTGGAAGCGTTGGCGGAGGAGGCGATGCGAAATCGTTTCTTCGAGCTCTGGTCTGCGAAAGAAGCCTGCCAGAAAGCACTTGGAATGGGACTGCGATTCCCGCTCGACAAAAATTCGCACCCCGCGTTGACGGTCATCAATCTCGACACCGTCCCCGGTTATTCTGCCGCGTTGGCATTTGAAGCCGGTGATCAGCCGGCAATCATCAAGCGCCTGTTTACGGCTTGATCTCGGTGCGGTGGCCTTCCGCATCGTATTCGTAAATCTTTCCATCCTCCTCGTCGGCGATCTTTTTGTGCGAGCCGTCGCAAAACGGCTGGTTCCTGGAAAGACCGCACATGCAAATCCAGACGGATTTTTCCTGCGGCTTGATCTCGAGGGGTTGGTTGGCGGATTTGGTGACTTTGCGCATGGTGCGATTTTAATCCGTTGCGTGTTACACCACAAGCCCCGCGGCCGTCGCGCTGGCCCACGCCCATTGGAAATTGTAGCCGCCCAGCCAGCCAGTCACGTCGACCACCTCGCCGATGAAATAAAGCCCCGCCACGTTCCGGCATTCCATGGTCTTCGAGGAAAGCTCGCGAGTGTCCACGCCGCCGAGGGTGACCTCCGCTTTCGGGTAACCTTCCGTGCCGGAAAATTGCATGGGCCAGCGATGGAGGAGACGCGTGAGTTCTTCGAGTTCGCGGTCTTTGTAATGCTGGAGCGGCTTGTCCGGTGCGTGGACAGCACACCACGCCTCGGCAAATCGCTTGGGAAGATGTTTCTCGAGAATGGAGAGCGGTGGCGCGTGGGAGTTCCGTGCCGCGCCGAGCCAGTCCTCGTACGGAAGCGCAGGCAGGAGATCGAAATGGATTGGCTCGCGCCCGTCCCAATAAGAGGAGATTTGTAAAACAGCCGGCCCGCTCACACCTCGATGGGTGAAGAGCAGGGCTTCCTCGAATTTCGTTCCGTCGAATTCAGCGGCCACCGGGAGCGAGACGCCGCTCAATTCATGAAGACGGTTGTTTTCGCCCGTGAAGGTGAGGGGGACGAGGCCGGGATGCGTCTCCACGATGCGCAGGCCGAACTGCTTCGCAATGCGGTAGCCGAAATCGGTCGCCCCGAGCTTGGCGAATGAAAGGCCGCCGGTGGCGATGACGAGCGAGTCGCATTCGAGCGGGCCGCGATTGGTTTCGAGCGAAAAGCCGGTTGTCTTGTGAACTTCTTTTACGCGGCAATTGCAAAGGACTTCCACGCTGGCGATGGCGCACTCGGCGAGCAGCATGTCGGTGATCTGCTTCGAACTCCCGTCGCAAAATTGCTGGCCGAGTTTTTTTTCGTGATAGGCGATGCGGTGCTTCTCGACCAGCGCGATGAAATCCCACGGCGTGTAGCGGGCGAGCGCCGATTTGCAGAAATCGGGGTTCGCGGAAAGATAGTTCGCCGCCGTCGCGCCGGTGTTGGTGAAGTTGCAGCGCCCGCCACCGGAGATCGCGATCTTTTTCCCGACGCGTTCCTGGTGTTCCAGCAACGCCACGCGCCGCCCGCGCCTCGCGGCGGTGAATGCGCACATGAGCCCCGCCGCGCCGCCACCGATCACGATCACATCGTAGCGGTTATTTTCGCGCGGGTCTGGCATCACTTCCTGACTTGGCCGCCGCGATGAATTTTTGCACAGCCGCCGATTTTTCTCCCTCGCGACGGAATGCCCCGACGACGATCGGCTGGGATGGAGGGGTGAGGGGAATCACTTTTAAACGCGGCCCGGCCATGCACGCCATGCAGCTAGGAACGAACGCGATGCCGCGCCCCGATTCCACGGCGGCCATGAGGCTCGTGACCCCATCCTGTTCCTCCACGATCTTCATTTTGCTCCCGACCATCTTGAACAGCTCTTCGAGTTCCTCGTGGTATTCGGGATACCCCGCCTTGCTGTAACCGACGAGATTTTCGCCGGCCAGTTTTTTCCATGCGATCGCGCGCGAGTTTGCGAGCGGATGATTGGGCGGCATCGCCACGCAGATGGGATATTGCGCGAGCTCGTCGAAATGGAGCCCGCGCAGTGTTGCGCCGCCGTGGTTGACGGTAAGCGCCACGTGGAGTTTTTCCTCGCGCAGGCCGGTGAACATTTCCTCCGTGGACAAATCCTCCAGCAACACGCGAACACCGGGGAATTCCGCCTGGAAATTGCGCAGCGCGCGCGGGAGGATTTCCACCGTGAGCGACGGCGCGTAGGCAACGCGGATTTCGCCCGATGCGCCGCTCGCGGCCGAGCGCGCTTTTTTCACCGCTTCATCGGCGCGCTCCAGCACCATGCGCGCCTCCTGCAAAAAAACGCGCCCCGCTTCCGTGAGCCGCACCGATTTCGCGCCGCGATCGAGGAGAAGCACGTTCATTTCGTCCTCGAGGTCGCTGATCTGCCGGCTGAGCGCGGGCTGCGAGACGTGCAGCTTCTCCGCGGCGTGTGTGACATTTTCCGCCTCTGCGACCGCGACGAAGTAACGTAAATGCCGGAGTTCCATGTGGCGGCGAGCATACCTTTAAGGCATGGCAAGGCAAGAAACATGATATTTCCGAAACCGGCCCGCGCGGGGCTATGCTGCACGCATGATTACATTACGAAAAGCCAATGAACGGGGCCATGCCAACCATGGCTGGCTCGACACTTATCATACATTCAGTTTCGCCGATTATTACGATCCCGATTGGATGGGATACCGCAGCCTGCGCGTGGTCAACGACGACCTCGTCCTTCCCGGGCAGGGCTTCGGCAAGCATCCCCATCGCGACATTGAAATCATCACCTACATCCTGAGCGGGCAGCTTGAGCACCAGGACTCGATGGGCAACGGCCGCGTGATCCGCACTGGCGAATTCCAATACATGGCCGCCGGCACCGGCGTGTTCCATAGCGAATTCAACCCGTCGGAAAAGGAAGCCGTCCACCTGCTGCAAATCTGGATCATGCCCGACCGCAAGGGGGTGAAGCCGCGCTATGCCGAGAAATCGCTCGCGAATGCGACGCCCAACGGCCTCCATCTCGTCGCAAGCAAAACGGGCCGCGATGGCTCAATGGAGATCCACCAGGACGCCGACCTCTGGCTCGCGAAGCTGGAGGCCGGCAACCGCGTGATCCACACGCTCGCGCCGGAGCGCCACGCGTTCATCCACGTTGCCGAGGGCGAAGTGACTCTCAACGGGAAAACGCTCGCCGGCGGTGATGCCGCGGTTGCGAGCGAGGAACCGAAATTGGAACTTAAAGCCATAAAGCCTTCGCAGGTCCTGCTGTTTGACCTCGATTAACAAACGAAAATAACCCAAAATAAACCTATGAAAATCATTACCCTCATCGCGCGTGTCCTGCTGGGACTCGGTTTCACCGTGTTCGGCGCAAACCTCATCCATCCGTTCCTGCCCATGCCACAGGAGAAAATGCCCGACCTCGCCCAAAAATATATGGAGGTGATGTGGATGGGCAGTCCTTACATGCTGGCTGTCGGTATCGTGCAGCTTGTTGGCGGGCTGCTTGTGCTCTCCGGAGTTTTCACCCCGATGGGGCTTACGCTGCTCGGCCCGGTACTGGTGAACATCATGCTATATCACACGCTGATCATGAAGGGTGGCTATTCGATGCCCCTCCCATTCGTGGCGCTGTGGCTGATTGTCTTCGCAGGATACTGGAAATCCTTCGAGGGCATCTTGAAGCCGGGCAAGGCTATTTGACGTTTGTTTAACGCCTGCGTCTTCCCTGGGGCGGACGGCCGCCGTGTCTGCGTTGGCCTCCGCCCGGGGACCAGCTTTCCCCGCCGGAATGCTGCTGTTGCTGGCGGCGCGGCTGTTGCTGCCCGGAACGTTGCTCGTGTCTCGGCTGCTCCTGCTGGCGGGGCTGGGCCGCCGCGTTGTAATCGAAACCCTCGGCGCGCTTCCGCACGATTCCACGGCCAATGAATCGCTCCAGCGAGCGCAGCGCCCCCTGGTCCTCCGAAGTCACGAAACTGATCGCGTCGCCCACCGCGTGCGCGCGGCCTGTGCGGCCAATGCGATGCACGTAATCCTCCGCGTGCATCGGGAAATCGTAATTCACCACGTGCGAGATGCCGTCCACGTCGATGCCGCGCGCGGCGATGTCCGTGGCTACGAGCACGCGCACCGCGCCGGCCTTGAAATCCTTCAGCGCGCGCAGGCGCTGGTTTTGGGAGCGGTTCGAGTGGATCGTCGCGGTCTTGATGCCGCTGCTTTCCAGTCTCCGGGCGATGCGGTCCGCGCCGTGCTTGGTGCGGGTGAAAACCAAGACCGTGTCCAAGCTCTTGTCG
>DASZPK010000691.1:0-4542 GCA_035550335.1 Chthoniobacteraceae bacterium
GGGTTCATTGTATAAATCACAAGGTACACTGCGCCCTTTGGGAAAAAAGAGAGGGCTTGCGGCCCGCGGTCTCCACCTTCGCGGCAACGTCCGCGAGCGAATTGCCGACGCGCCACGCGAGACGCCGCCCGGGCTGGTCGGGGTCCGGCCAGAGGGTCACGTGCAGGCCGCGAAAGCGCTCCGCCCATTCATCACGCCAGCATGAAGCGCCGGGCACGGCCACCACGAGGTCCGTCCCGCTTTCCTCGCAACCGGCGTCGATGAGGTTGATCGCGTCGCTCTCCCCCTCGGTGATGTGCACGCGGCGTGTGGAACCGAGGAGCATCTCGGCGCGCCAGGGGGCATCGGGCTTGCCGAGCATCCAGGTGAATTTCGGCCCGGTGAAAATCGACGCCTCACCGGGATCGAGCGGCTTGAGGCGTTTCTTTGCGCCGGTGGGGTAGAGCATCACGAGGCAGCCATCGTGAAGGCCGAGACAGCCATCGAGCGCGAGCCCGCGCAGCGTGTCCGGTTGCCAGCCCCGAGCGGAGGCGAAGGCGGTCTGCGCGCGTGTGTCGCGGATGAGCGATTCGGCCATGGCGGTGCAGCGGCGTAATTCGGCCTCGGAGAGGATAGATTGAACCGCAGAGTCGCAGAGGCGCGGAGGTGTCCTGAAACCAGTTTCATCTCTGCGTCTCTGCGCCTCCGCGGTGAATGCCTTCTCCATCACCCACCGGCAAGCGTCCCCCCGCGCAATTCCGCCCAGCATCACAAAATCCACCAGCCCGCCCTTTTCGCCAGTCGAGTGGTCTTTAAAACGCCACTGCCCCGAGCGGCCACGGTAGAGCGAGAAGGAGGGCGAGCGGTCTTCGCGGTGCGGCGCGCGGCAGGAGGAGCGGCGCGGGGTCCATCCCGGGAAGAGCGATTGCGCCGCCGTCGCGAACCCGCCGAAGCTGTCGCGCGAAGCCCACCAATCGAGCGCATCGTGGAGAGGGGAGGGTTGCGTCATGGCGGCATGCGCGGTGTTCATGCCATGATGTATTAACAAAAGGGACACTGCACCGTCAAGAAAAATCGCAGGGTAGAGCCTAAAAAGTGCGGATTTGGTACACTGCGATTTCTGTTGGCGCCCCGCCTCAGCTCATCTGCCCGCGTGCCCCTTGGAATGCTTTTTCTTCCTCGTCAGGTAGTTTCTGGTGGTTTTCCAGATGATCATGAATGAAACAACTCCCACTGCGAGAAGCCACAAAGCAACCAAAATCCCTAAAAACCCAAAGCCGTCTGGATTGAGATATTCGACGAATCCGTACATGGCATACACGCCGAGCAACCCGAACATGATCCATATACTTATGACAACCAGCAGCTTTTTCGGTCGTTCTGAAGCGCGCCGAATGGCTTCTCCCGGGCCGTCAAACGGTCCGGGTGGAATCGGTGTATGCGGAGGCGTTTCCATGGAGGATTTCAAATTTCAGATCGATGGCGGGAGCGCGGTCTCTTTTTCAATTTGAAATCTGAAATCTGAAATTCAAGCCTACGGCTCCGCCGGTTTCGCCGGCGCTTTCCCATCCAATTCCGCCAACTTCGCCCCGAGCGCCTTCTGGAACGTCTGCAGCAAATTCACGATCTCCGGGCTGCGCTGGAGCGTCGCCTTGATCAGCTTTTCCACGTGCGCCGGGTTCTGCTGCGAAAGCTCCGAGAGCGCCATGATCACCGCGATGTGGTTGTTGATCGAGTGCTTGACCTCGCGGAAATTCAGCACCAGGGCGTTCAGGTCTTCCCGCGTCATTTGGAAGGCGGTGGGTTCACTCATAGGATGCCATTGGTATGCTTTGTGGGATGATTTAAAACTGGTGGTAAGACCCCGGATGTGATTGTTTAGACGATTCCACCAAACGTATCCGATGGCATCTCAGAGTATCAAGATTACCGGGGCGCGCCAACATAATTTAAAGAACCTCACACTGGAAATCCCCCGCGAAAAGCTGGTGGTGGTCACGGGGCTGAGCGGTTCGGGCAAATCGTCGCTGGCGTTCGATACCCTCTACGCGGAGGGGCAGCGCCGCTACGTGGAGAGCCTCTCGGCCTACGCGCGGCAGTTCCTCGACCAGATGCAGAAGCCCGATGTCGATTTCATCGAGGGGCTCTCGCCGGCCATCGCCATCGAGCAGCGCAGCTCCGCCGCAAACCCGCGCTCGACCATCGCCACCACCACCGAGATTTACGATTACCTGCGCCTCCTCTTTTCCTCCGTGGGCCAGCCGCACGACCCGCTCACGGGACGCCCCGTGTTTAAACAAACGCCGCAGCAAATCGTCGACCACGTCATGGCCTACCCGCCCGAGACGAAGACGGTGCTGCTCGCCCCCGTGGTGCGCGGCCAGCAGGGGGAATTCCGTGACGTGCTCGATAAAATCAAGCGCGAAGGCTTCGTCCGCGCCCGCATCGACGGACAAATCCTCGAGCTCGGCACCCCCGAGCCGATCCGCCTCGACAAGACGAAACCGCACTTCATCGAGGTGGTGGTGGACCGCCTCGTGATCCGCGACGGTGTGCGCACGCGCCTCGCCGATTCCATCGACACCTGCCTCAAGTGGGGCGAGAACCGCCTCATTGTCCTGCGCCAGCCCACTGGCGCGACGGATTGGACCGAGGCGAAATACTCGACCGATTACTGCGACCCCGAGACCGGCTTCACCGTCCCGCAGCTCACGCCGAAACATTTTTCCTTCAACAGCCACCTTGGCGCATGCCCCGCCTGCCACGGCCTCGGCTCGGAGCAGTTTTTCGATTGCGAGCTCATGGTTCCCGACACGGAATTGACGCTCGCCGAGGGCGCGGTCGCCCCGTGGCGCAAGGGCAACAAGCGGATGCAAAAATATTACGCCGGCCTCCTCTCCGCGCTTGTAAAACATTTCAAGGTCGAGGTCGATGTCCCCTACAAGGACCTCCCGCAACCGTTCAAGGACGCCCTCTGCTTCGGCACCGGCGAGCGCGCCATCGAGATAGTCTGGGGCGACACCGTGAAGCGGACGAAAGTCACGAAACCCTTCGAGGGCATCGTCGCGCAAATGGAGCGCCTTTACGAAACCACCGAGAGCGAGTTCACCAAAAACCGCATCCGCGCATTCATGAGCCGACGCACCTGCTCCGTGTGCGACGGCGCGCGGCTCAAGCCGGAAATCCTCGCCGTCACCATCCGCGACGCCGGCGGGCGGGAGTTGAACATCCGCCAGATCTGCGCGCTCAACATCCGCGAGGCAAAACGCTTCATCGAAAACCTCGCGCTCACGGAACAGCAGAAATTCATCGTCACCGAAGTCTCGCGCGAAATCCTCGCCCGCCTCGGTTTCCTCGTGGAAGTCGGCCTCGGTTACCTCAACCTCGACCGCGAAAGCGGCACGCTCTCCGGCGGCGAAGCGCAGCGCATCCGCCTCGCCACGCAGATCGGCTCCGGCCTCGCGGGCGTCCTTTATGTCCTCGACGAGCCGAGCATCGGCCTCCACCAGCGCGATAACGAGCGCCTCATCGGCACGCTGCGCCGGTTGCGCGACCTCGGCAATTCCGTGATCGTCGTCGAGCACGACGAGGACACCATTCGAGAGGCCGATTACATCCTCGACCTCGGCCCCGGCGCCGGCGTGCGCGGCGGCCACCTCGTGGCGCAAGGCAGCCTCGAGGACCTGCTGAAATCGCCCAGCTCCATCACCGCGCAATACCTCACCGGCGCTCTGAAAATCTCCACGCCGAAACACCGCATGACCCCGCGCGCGGACCGCGCCCGCAATTTCACCTCGCGCGACAAGAGCCTCCCCGGCTGGCTCACCGTCACCGGCGCGACCGAGAACAACCTCCGCAACCTCAACGTCTCCTTCCCGCTCGGTTGTTTTACATGCGTTACCGGCGTGTCGGGCAGCGGGAAATCCACGCTGGTCGATGACATCCTCCGCCGCGCCCTCTTCCGCCACTTCTACCACTCGAAGGAACGCCCCGGGAAATACGCCGCCCTCCTCGGCCTCGACCAGGTGGACAAGGCCATCGTCATCGACCAGAGCCCCATCGGGCGCACCCCGCGCTCGAACCCCGTCACCTACACCGGCGCGTTCGCCCCCATCCGCACGCTTTTCAGCCAGCTCCCCTCCGCGCGCGTGCGCGGTTACGATGCCGGCCGCTTCAGCTTCAACGTGAAGGGGGGCCGCTGCGAGAATTGCGAGGGCGACGGCATGATCAAGATCGAGATGCATTTCCTCGCCGATGTCTACGTCGAGTGCGAAGTCTGCCGCGGACGCCGCTACAACCGCGAGACGCTCGAAATCACCTACAAGGGCAAAAACATCGCCGACGTGCTTGACCTCACCGTCGACGAGGCCGCCCGCTTTTTCCGCAACGTCACCACCATCTCCGACCGCCTCATCGCGCTTGAGGATGTCGGCCTCGGCTACGTGAAGCTCGGCCAATCCGCCACCACCCTCTCCGGCGGCGAAGCCCAGCGCGTGAAGCTCGCCGCCGAGCTCGCCAAGAAAGCCACGGGCCGCACCGTCTATATCCTCGACGAACCGACGA
>DASZPK010000692.1:0-12959 GCA_035550335.1 Chthoniobacteraceae bacterium
CTGCCGGAAATCAGCGAGAGCCTCGGCGCGTATTGTGAGAAAAACATGCGCGACCGCGGCGTGGAGATCATCCTCAACGCGCGCGTGACCGCGATGACCGCGAGCAAGGTTTATCTCAACGACGGGCGCTCGATCGAGAGCCATACGGTCGTGACCACCGTGGGCAACGCCCCCCACCCGCTGATCGTCGACCTCTGCAGCAAAAACCATTTCGAATCCTGCAAGGGGCGCGTCGTGACCGACGAACACCTGCGCGCGAAAAACCAGGACCGCGTGTGGGTCGCGGGCGATTGTGCCGCCATCCCGCTTTACCGCGGCAAGAGCGGCGAGTACTGCCCGCCCACCGCGCAATTCGCCTACCGCCAGGGGATCATGCTCGGGCAGAACATCGCGCTCTGGCTCGGCAAGCAGCGGCTCAAGGCCTTCAAGTTCCGGGGGCTCGGCGAGCTCGCCTCCATCGGCCACCGCTCCGCCGTGGCGGAGATCATGGGGATGAAATTCTCCGGGATCCTTGCATGGTTCATGTGGCGCACGATTTATTTGATGAAGCTCCCCGGGCTCGAACGCCGGCTCCGCGTGGTGATCGACTGGACGCTCGACCTCTTTTTCCCGCGCGACATCACCCTCATGCGCGCCCGGCCCTCCGACGTGGTGCAGGAGGCGCACCTCGAAAAAGGCGACGTCCTTTTCGAATCCGGCGAACCGGCGCTCTCGTTTTACATTGTCAAATCGGGCCGCATCGACCTCACCGACGGGAACGGCCTCGTGAAATCCGTGGGCCCCGGCGAGCATTTCGGCGAGCGGGCGCTGCTGCACGACCACATCTGGCGCTTCACCGCAACCGCAGCCGAGCCGACTGTGCTCGTCTCGCTCGAGGACAAGGTCTTCCTCAGCATCTCCTCCGCCAGCACCTCCATCCACAATTTCTTCGAGAGTTCCGCCGGCCAGTACGCCACGCGCCAGCAGGTCGAGGCGATGTTTGCCACCATGCCCGCCGGGGCGCGCGACTTGAAAGCCGGCGACCTCATGTCGCGCAAGATCGTCTCCCTCACCACCGGCATGAACGTGGCCGGCGCGCTCAAGATTTTCTCCGACCACTCCTTCCACTCTTTCCCGCTCCTCGACGACGCCGGCAAAGTCCTCGGCGCCGTGAGCGAAGGCGACCTGCTCGATGCCATCAAGGGCGGCGGCATCAACCGCGACACCATGCTCAAGGACGTCCCCGTTCAGCAACTCCCCACTGTCCGTCCCGAGACCCCGATCCCCGAAGCCGTCGAGCGCTTCTGCCGCAGCGGCAAGAACAAGCTGCTCGTCGTGGATGGCGAAGGCGCGCTGCACGGGATTTTGACGCCCATTGATTTGCTGGGTGTGCCACGGAAGGAATGAAAAACGCCGGGATTTGAGGCTATTTCCTCAATTGCATTTTTCTCTGACGGAGGGATATTGAGGCGTGATCGGCAATAAAGAGCACATCCCTATCAAGGAACGTTGCGTTACGTTTTGCTTCTCATTTGTTGTCGGAACTATTTTGTCCGCGATTGCATTGTTTTTGCTGCGTCCAAATTTTTTGGCATCACACCCGTTAGCATCTCCTTTATTCGGAGTGGTCTTTGGATTGTTAAGTGTGGTCGGTCATAAAAAGCACATCCCCATCAAGGAACGCTGTCTGATGTTTTGTTTTTTATTTTTATTCGGAACTGGCTTATGTGTAGTCTCATTGTGCTTGGATTCGAATTTCTCGGCAAAAAGACCTGTTGCCATCTGCTCTATTCGGAACAGCTTTTGGATTGTTGTGCGCAATTTTTCCTAGTTGCGTCTATTTGCTCAACTGACCTTCCTTGGACTCCAACCCGTTATTCGGATTCTAACTAAGCATAGCGGTGAATTCGGAGTCATTCACTCTTATCACCAAACAACGCTTCGATGTCCCGCGCGCCGTGGTAAACGTGAAGAACTTGGATTCCATTTGAAATCGGACGGTAAAAAATCAGATAGTTGTCAAAACCTGAAACGCGTGACGACCGGATGTCTTTCAACTTGGGATTGCGAAATTTCCGCAGCCTGCCCAAGCCGGGATTGAGCGCCAAGTTCTTGAAGGTTTTATAGGCCGCCTCGACGACGCGCGTCGCGGCGTCGGGATTGTCCTCAGCAATGAAATCCCAGATTGCCCACAGTTCGCCCTCGATGCACGGTGCGAGGACGATCTCAGCCATGCGCTTTTTTCATTCTTTTGCGGAGCCGGCGGATGACCTCCGCGCCC
Source organism: Chthoniobacteraceae bacterium (assembly GCA_035550335.1). Classification (GTDB taxonomy): domain Bacteria; phylum Verrucomicrobiota; class Verrucomicrobiia; order Chthoniobacterales; family Chthoniobacteraceae; genus DASZPK01. The sequence continues at coordinate 2,261 of DASZPK010000692.1, forward strand.
TCCACTCCTTTGCCGGCATCCAGCGATTCGACGGCATGCATCAGTTGCGCTTCCAATTCTCCCATGGAGGCCGGCAGCCGCAGCAACCTGGCTTCCTTTTCCTCCTTGAGCCGGCGTAGACCGGCGCGAATCACCTCGCTGGCGGTCTGGTAGAGGCCGCTGCCCACTTCCTTCTCCACGAATTTTTCCAACTCCGGCGTGAGCGAAACGTTCATGGACTGAATCTACCCGGATAACAAAAACGAGTCAAATTTTGTTATCGCGAGCCTCGGCTCCGCTTGCGCGGCGAAAAGAGGTCGCGCGACATCCGGACCCATGTTTAAACAGCAGGCCTTCGCCACACTGCAACGATTTCCTCTTTTCTCTTGGCAATGCCGCCGCTGGTTGGCTAGTTTCCACACCGCCCCGATGAAAAAGTGGTTGATCTCACTTCTGTTGCTTCCGCTCGCCCTGCTCGCGCCTTCCCTCAAGGCGCAATTGCCCAGTCTCGGCGGGTGGCCGGTGGACATCGAGTCGGAGGAGACGAGCTTCGACAATGGCGTGGCCATCGCCAAGGGGGACGTGGTGATCCGCTACAAGACGACCACGATTTATTGCGACTACGCCCAATACGACCGCGACACGGGCGACGCCTTGGTGAGCGGTAATGTGCGCATTTATTCCGACGGCCATGTGTTCGTGGGGGAGCGGGCCGTTTACAACGACACCACTAAAGAGCTGCGCGCGATGGATTTCCACGGGGATTTTTACCCGTTCAAGTTCCAGGCGGACACTTTCGGCGACCTGGGGCCGAATGCCTACCTGGCGCAGAATGCGGTGATGACGACGAGCGATTCGTCGAAGCCGGATTATTACATGAAAGCGAAGCGGGTGCGCATTTATCCGCATGACCGGGTGGTGTTCAGCGATGTAACGGTTTACGTGGGGAAGACTCCGATATTCTGGTACCCCTACCTCTACCAATCGCTCCAGAAGGACACGGGCTTCATCATGCGCCCGGGCTACGAGGGGATCTGGGGGGCGTATTTGCTCACGGAATACGGGTTCCCGGTGAATGAAAACGTCAACGGGAAATTCCACCTCGACCTGCGCACGCTGCGCGGGGCGGCGGCGGGGCTCGACCTGAACGCGAAATACGGGGCGGGCAACGCAAGCTGGGACCGGTTCGTGAGCTATTACGCCTACGACACGCACCCGGAGGAGAACAACACGAGCTATGTACGCCAGGCGGTGCCGCAGGAGCGCTACCGCCTCACGCTGCAAGGCCGCACCTACCTCACGGATGATATTTACGCGACAGTGAACGTAAACAAGCTCAGCGATGCGCTCTTCCTTCAGGATTTCGTGCCGAGCGAGTTCCGGATCGATCCGCAGCCGGACAACGTGGTGGACATCACCAAGCTGGACGACGATTACGCGATCACCGGCATCGCGCGCGCGCAGTTGAACAATTTCTTCCAGACCACGGAGCGCCTGCCGGAGCTGGACCTCGACATCAAGCGCCAGGAGCTGATGGACGGCCCGCTGTTTTATGAGGACAGCACAAGCGTGTCGCGCCTCTCGCGCAATTTCGAAAAGGGGTCGCCGTTCCCCGATTACAGCACCACTCGCGTGGATTCATTCTTCCAGCTTCTCTACCCGAAGACGTACGGCGGCTGGCTCACCTTCACGCCGCGGGTGGGCGTGGAGGGGACCTACTACAGCTCGAGCGGCAACAGCGGCCCGACCATTTTCGATTACAATTCGCAGACGGAGACGCCGTTCTTCCCCCTCTCGCAGTCGCCCCTTGCGCAGACGGCGCTACCCACCACGCCACAAACGCTTGTAAAACAAGGCGGGCTTTTCCGTCCCGTGGTGACGGCGGGCTTCGAGTCGTCGTTCAAGATTTCCAAGACCTACGACAACGTGGAAGCGCCGGATTGGGGGCTCGACGGCCTCCTGCACGTGATCCAGCCCTACACGAATTTTTCGTACGTTTACAGCGGCCAGAACCCCAACAAAATCCTCCAGTTCGACCGCATCAACCCCTCGACGCAGCTCCCGCCGCTCGACCTCTCGGAGTTCAACAGCACCGACGCGATCACGGACTGGACGATCTGGCGCTTCGGCATGCGCAACCGCCTCGAGACCAAGCGCGATAACGACACATACGACTGGCTCGACCTCGACACCTACGTGGATGTGAACCTGCGCGAGCCGCAATACCCGGGCATCACTTACAAGCAGGGAACCTTCTCAAATTTGTTCAACAGCATCAAATGGAATCCCATTCCATGGCTCGGGGTCAGCATCGATTCGCAGGTGCCGCTGTCGCAAAAGGGCTTTTCGGAGGTCAACTCGAACCTGAATTTCATGGTGAACCCGAACCTCAAGTTCACGGTCGGCGACGCCTACATCAACGACAACCCCTTCTTCACGAACTCGAATCTCATCACCACGGGCGCCTATTACCGCTTTAATGACAACTGGGCGTTCAGCCTTGAGGAGCAATACGAGGTCCACTACCACCAGTTGCAATACCAGAGCTACGAAATCCACCGCGACCTGAGCAGTTGGGTGGCGTCGTTCGGGTTCTTCGTGCGCGACAACCAGATCGACGGCTTCGGCAGCGTCGACTACGGCGTAAGCCTTACTTTCACACTCAAGGATTATCCCTCCATCAGTTCCCCGATCTCATTCGATCCCGCGGGAATCACTGGACAGGGCAAATAAATCCATCTTCAATCGTCACCCGTCTTTTTACCTATGGAATTATGCATCATTGGCTCCGGATATGTCGGCCTCGTATCCGGCGCTTGCTTCGCCGAAGTTGGCCATCACGTCGTCTGCGTCGATAACGACCAGCGCAAAATCGACTCCCTGCTTGCCGGCAAAATCCCGATTTACGAGCCCGGCCTCGAGGACCTCGTCCACCGCAACGTGAGCGCGAACCGGCTGCGCTTCACCAATTCCATCGAGGACGGGGTCACGCATTCGCAGGTCGTTTTCATCGCCGTGCCCACGCCGCCGCAGGCGGATGGGAGCGTGGACTTGAGCTACATCGAGAAAGTCGCACGCGAGATCGCCGGCGTGCTCAAGCCGGGCGAATATCGCGTGATTGTGGACAAATCAACCGTGCCGGTGAAGACGGGCGAGAAGGTCGCCGACACCATCCGGCGTTACAACAAGCAGGCTTCGTTCGACGTGGTTTCCAACCCGGAATTCCTGCGCGAAGGATGCGCGGTGCCCGATCTCATGCAGCCCGACCGCATCGTGATCGGCGCCTCCTCCCAGCAAGCGACCGACTTGATGAAAAAAGTGTACGAGCCGTTCAAGGCGCCGATCCTCGTGACCGATGTGAACAGCGCGGAGATGATCAAGCACGCGGCCAATTCATTCCTCTCGCTCAAGATCAGCTACATCAACGCCGTCTCCGCCATTTGCGAGGCCGCCGGCGCGGACGTGGAGCAGGTGGCCGATGGCATCGGCATGGACAAGCGCATCGGGCGCAATTTCCTCAACGCTGGCCTCGGCTACGGCGGCTCGTGTTTTCCGAAGGACGTGAAGGCGTTCATCGCGATCAGCAAGCAACTCGGCGTGCCGTTCCGGCTGCTCGAGGAGGTGGAGCGGATCAACGCAAACCAGCTCGGGCGTTTCATCGACAAGGTGCGCGAGGCGCTCTGGGTGCTGAAGGACAAGAAGATCGCCGTGTGGGGCCTCACGTTCAAGCCTGATACGGACGACGTGCGCAATTCCGTGGCCATCGAGCTCGTGAACAAGATCGTGGCCGAGGGCGCAATCGTGACCGCATACGACCCAAAGGGCGCGGAGAAAGCCGTCGAATGGAAGCTCATCGACCCCGCGAAGGTCAAAATCGCCCCCACCCCGCTCGATGCGGTGGATGGCGCCGAAGCGCTCATCCTCGCGACCGAGTGGAAGGAATTTGCCAACCAGAACCTCGCCGAGGTGAAAAAACGGATGCATACGCCGCTCGTATTTGACGGGCGCAATCTATTCAATCCCGCCACCATGCAGGAGATGGGTTTCACCTATCACGGCGTCGGGCGCGGGCCCGCGGAGTAAAAGCGGCGCGTTTTTTTGCGCGCAATTACCTCACGGGAGTAACCGGTTGATTGGGCTGCGGGGCAGGAGGAGCCGGCGGATTCGCGGGCGGGTTCAACCGCTGTTGGAACTGCTGAAGCATCTGCTGCTGGTCGGCAGTGAGGATGGATTTGAGTTGGTCCGCCGCATTCTGCATCACAGCGCGGCTCTTGGTCGCAGCGTCCTGCCGGATCGCCTGCAATTGCGGACGCGCTTGGTCGATGATCGGTTGCACCTTGGCCTTTTGGGCATCTGTGAGATTCAGGCCGGCTGCGAGGCGCTCCAGCGGCATCTCCGCGGGCTGAGCGGGTTGATTTTGCTGTTGCTGATTTCCACCACCCGACTGCCGCTGCTGCTGGTTGCCGGGACCGGGCCCGCCTTGGAATTGGCGCTGCTGCTGGAATTGCGGGCCGTTGCCGGGGCCAGGGCCGCCTTGGTTGAAATTGCCGCGAGGGCCTGCGCCGGGCTGGCCGCCGTTGTTAAACCACTGGGGTCCACGTCCATTGCCGGGGCCGTTCTGGTTGAAATTCTGTGGGCCGTTGTTCGGTCCATTGGGTCCACCGCGATTAAAACCGCGTGGGCCGGCACCGGGGCCGCCTTGGTTGAAATTCTGCTGAGGGCCAAACTGGCCGCCACGGTTGAATTGACGCGGGCCGCCATTATTGCCGGGACCGCCCTGCATGAAATTGCCGCGAGGACCGCCATATTGCCCGCCACCATTATTGAATCCGCGCTGACCCCAACCATTGCCAGGCCCGCCATACATGGAATTTCCACGCGGACCGCCGTATTGCCCGCCGCGATTGTATCCCTGCTGCTGGCCCCAGCCGTTGCCACGCCCGCCCTGCGCGAAATTCCCACGCGGACCGCCGTATTGCCCGCCACGATTGTATCCCTGCTGCCGGCCCCAGCCGTTGCCACGCCCGCCCTGCGCGAAATTCCCGCGCGGACCGCCGTATTGCCCACCACCATTATTGAACCCGCGTCCCCCACCATTGCCGGGGCCACCCTGCATAAAATTCCGCTGCGGTCCGCCGTACTGGCCGCCGCCCGCGCCCCATCCCTGTCCACCGCCAAAATTTCCGCGCGGCCCACCCTGCCATTGCTGCTGCTGGCCCCACGGCCCCGGGGGAGGTCCTCCTGGCCCTTGGGCGGAAGCTGTGATGGGTAAAGCGAAACCGGTGACACCGGCTGCCGCTGCGAGGATTGCAAATAAACTGGTTTTCATCGTTGTTTGATATTTGTTGATTTTTGTTTTACGAGCAAGGGAGGGTTCCATGCATCATTGTCACACAGTATAACCCCCACGGCGTTAAAGGATTATTAAACAGGAAGGCAAAAATTGTTATAATTGCGTTAAGAAATCCGGGGCGTCGAATGACACGCTTTTACAGAGCGGGATGTAGACGCGGGTCTGTCACGGGCAAAATGCGCAGGCTTGAATTGCGCTGACATCAGCGCAAAATTCTGCGACAGTAACCATGGAAGCAGCTCCCGCAAAGGAGGCTGACGAGGCTGAATTATGGCGCGCGCAAATCCCCGAGCTATCTGTGTGCAGACGTTGAACCGATGGGAGTCGGAAAAGAAATACGCGGATGAATTGATCCACGAATCCCTCGCTTCGTGCGACCTGGCCACGCTCGACCGAGCGTTTCTCACGGAGACATTCTACGGGGTGATCCGGAACCTGAGCCGGCTTGATTACATTGTTTCACAATTGCGCGACACGCCGGTGGACCATTCCACGAGGCAGGTGCTCCGGCTCGGGTTTTACCAGATTTTCAACATGCGCATCCCGCACCACGCGGCGGTGAATGAAACCGTGAACCTCGCGGGCAAGGCGCGCGGCCTTGTCAATGCGCTGCTGCGCCGCGCGATCCGCGAATTCGAGGAACTGCAGGAGAAGCTCGATGAGACGCCGCCCGCGGTGCGTTTTTCCCACCCGGAATTTTTGATCCGTCGCTGGGAGGAGCATTTCGGGCCCGACGCCGCGATGCAAATCTGCCGCTGGAACAACAGTCCGGCGGAGGTTTACGCCCGTGCGAACGGCTTGAAGGTGACGACCGGCGAATTGCTCGCCACGGCCCACGACGCCGAGGTCTCGTGCGCGCACCCGCTCTCGATCAAGGTCCGGCAGGTCCCGTACCCCTGGATCATAAACGGTCTTTGCTATGTGCAGGACCCGAGCACGCTGCTCGCGTGCGACCTGCTCGCGCCGAAGCCCGGCGAGCGGGTGCTCGACGCCTGCGCCGCGCCGGGCGGCAAGGCCACCTACCTCGCGCAACTCATGGGGAACACGGGCGAAATCGTCGCGTGCGATCTGCCGCAACAGCGGTTAAAACGACTGGAGGAGAATGTAAAACGCCTCGGCGCGACCTGCGTAAAGGTATCGCAGTGCAACTGGCTCACCCCTCCCGCACCGTTCGAGCCGGGAAGCTTTGACCGCATCCTCGTCGACGCGCCATGCAGCAACACCGGCGTGATCCGCCGCCGCGTGGACGCCCGCTGGCGCCTCACCCCGGAGGATTTCCCGCGAATGCATGAAAAACAGGTCGCCATCATGAAGGCCGTCGCGCCGTTGTTGAAAAAAGGCGGCGCGCTCGTTTACAGCACATGCAGCCTCGAGCCTGAGGAGAATGAACACATGGCGAAGCGCATCGAGGCGGAAATCCCCGGGCTGCGCTTCTTGGAATCGCGCGAGACGCTCCCCTTCCGCGACCACGTGGATGGGGCGTTCGCGGCGAAGTTTGAGAAGGCAGCCTAACACACTTCGTTCATCGCGCTCGAAATCGCGCCGACGGCATGGCAGAGTTGCTCGTCGGTGATGCAATAGGGCGGCATCAAGACGATAGTGTCGCGGATCGGCCGCGTTAGGAGGCCGTGCTGGCGGGCGGCCATGCAAACGCGCGCTCCCATTTGCAGCGCGGGGTCGCAGGGTTTGCCGGGGGCCTCGGCGATTTCGATTCCGGCGATGAAGCCGCATTGCCGCACATCGGCGATGCGCGGCTGCTTTGCCAATTCGGTCAGCAATGCGGTGAGCAGCGCAATCTGCCGCTGCAAACCGTCCAGTACTTTCTCCTCGCGAAAGATGGCGAGGCTGGCCAGGGCTGCGGCGCATCCGAGCTGGTTGCCGGCGTAGCTGTGGCCGTAATACAATGTTTTCTGTTCCGCGTGGGTGCCGAGGAATGCGGAGAAGATTTTTTCGGTGGTGAGGGTCGCGGCGAGCGGCATGTAACCCCCGGTGAGTCCCTTCGCGAGGGCGATGAAATCGGGGGTCACATTTTCCTGCTCGCAGGCGAACATGGTGCCGGTGCGACCGAAGCCGGTCATGACCTCGTCCAGGATGAGGAGGGCGCCGTTTGCATCGCACCATTTGCGCAGTTCGACGAGCATGCCGCGGGGCCAGAGGCGCATGCCGGCGGCGCCTTGAATAAGGGGTTCGATGATTACGGCGGCGACCGAGTCGGGGTTGATGGCGAGGGTATCGAGTCCGGCGACGCTGGAGACGTGCTCGACGGGGAAATGCCATGCGGCGAAACGGTCGTGGAAGATTTTTACGCCGCCGAGGCTCGCGGCGCCCATGGTGTCGCCGTGGTAGGCGTTTGTGAATGCGACGAAGTTTTTGCGCCGGGGCTCGCCTTGGAGTTGCCAATATTGGGCGGCCATTTTGAGCGCAACCTCGATGGCGGTTGAGCCGTCGTCGCCGTAAAACACGCGCGTGAGCGTTCCGGGCGGGAAGAGATTCACGAGTTCCGCAGCAAGCCGGATCGCGGGCGGATTGGTGAAGCCGAGAAAGGAGGTGTGTGCGACGCAGTCGAGTTGCTCGCGGATGGCGGCGTTGATTTTCGGGTGGTTGTGGCCGTGGATGTTGGTCCAGATCGAAGAGTTGCCGTCGATGTATTCGCGGCCCTCGGTGTCGCGGAGCAATGCGCCTTCGCCGCCGGCGAGCACGAGCGGTTCGTGGCCGGGGGCGCACCACTCACTCATTTGCGTAAAGGGGTGCCAGAGGTGCGCCTGGTCGGCGCGGATGAGTTGCTCGGTTTCGGGGTTCATTCGTCGCTGTCCCTGCTTTCGGCTTCCAACTCGGCTTTCGTTTTTTCGCCGCGGTCGTGCAGCATTTTTTCGATAAGGACGACATCCTCATACGCGGCGCGGCGGCGCTGGTATTTACGGAAAAGAACATCGTGGAGTTCGCGCAGGTCCTCGAGGAGTGGCTCCTTGTAGTAGGTCCATTCGGCGTCGTTTTTCAGCTTTGCCTGAATGGTCCAGACGCCGCCGAATTTGATCGCGCGCACCTCGCGTTTTTGGCCCTCCTCCGTTGTCTCTTTCCAAATATGCTGGTTGTGCATAAAGTGAGACTACTCAATCCATTATGCCATGAAAAGCGAGCCTTTCCCCAATCGCCGCCTGGTGCGCACCGCCGCTTGCATGGCCGCCTTTTTTTTCGCCACGGTTGCATCGAGCCGCGCGCAATTGACTTGGGAATCGCGCGCCATCGAGCTCCATCCCACGCTCACGGACACGAAGGCCGTGGCGGAGTTTCATTTCACGAATACGGGGCAAAAGCCGGTGCGGATCACGAATGTGGAAACGTCGTGCGGGTGCACCACGGCGTCACTCGACAAGAAACGCGTCTACGCGCCCGGCGAAAAAGGGACCATCACGGCCGAGTTCGACATCGGGGGCCGCAATGAGCCGCAGAAGGAAACGCTGCATGTGACCAGCACGGACCCGGCGGAGCCGGAGGCGACGCTGCAATTCACGGTGATCATCCCGAAGCTGCTCGATATCGACAATATTTTCGTGAGGTGGAAGCCCGGCGAGGAATTGAAGCCCGCCATCGTGAACATCAAGGCCCTCGGCGATTACCCGGTGAAGAATTTGACGGTCATCACGACGAATCCCGCATTGACCGCCGAGGTGAAACACGAGGAAGGGAGCCGCGATTTCCAGTTGGTGCTCACGCCGAAGAAGGCGATCGAGGACCTGGTGATCATCGAGATCAAACCCGACTACCCGAAGGACCGGCCGAAGCTCTTTCACGTTTACGCCAACCTCGGGAAATGAGCCGCAGGCGGCGCGATTTTTCCATGGCGATCACCCACACGTTTCGCCAGGCAGCCGACGCGTTCCTCACGCTCCTCTACCCGCCGCATTGCGCGGCGTGCGGCGCCAATCTCGAACGCGGCCAGCATCTCTGCGCGGCTTGCGCGGGCGAGGCGGAGCGCATCGAACAGCCGTTCTGCAAAACGTGCTCCCAGCCGTTTTACGGCGCGATCGAACAGGAATTCACCTGCTCGAATTGCAGCGACCGCAGTTTTCATTTTGAATGCGCGGTGACGCGCCACCGGAGCCGCGGGATCGTGCGCGACCTGCTCATCCGTTTCAAATACCACGGGGAATTTTACCTGCGGCATCCGCTGGGGACATGGCTGGCCGAGGGCCTCGCCGATCCGCGGATCGCCGGGGAAAAATTCGACTGCATCGTGCCCGTGCCGCTGCATCCCACGCGCGAGCGCGACCGGCATTTCAACCAGGCGCGCTCCCTCGCGAAAACCCTCGAGCACAGCGCCGGCGCACCGGTTTTCGACTGCCTGAAGCGCGTCCGCAAGACGCCCACCCAGACGCGGTTCGACCGCAAAGCGCGCATGGAAAACTTGCGTAATGCCTTCCAGATGCGCAACAATAGGAGTGTGCAAGGGAAAGCTGTATTACTAGTTGATGACGTATTCACCACCGGGTCGACCGTGGATGAGTGCGCCCGCGTTCTGAAAAAATCCGGCGCCAGGTCGGTGCGGGTGCTCACCGTGGCCCGGGGCTGATTTTTTACGACCATGCCATTTTTTTCAAAACGGGACAAACCCAACATGGAGGGCTCGAAGAAGAAGGACATGCCGCCCGGCTTGTGGGAGAAATGCCCCGCTTGCGGCGAAGTGATCCACACCCTCGAACTCAAGCAGAACCAGATGGTCTGCACGAAATGCGACCACCATTTTTTCATCCCGTCGCGTGAGCGCCTCGCGGATTTCCTCGATCCTGAGTCGTTCCAGGAAACTGACACCGATTTGTGGCCCGTGGATGTCTTGAAATTCAAGGGGCCGAAGTCCTACACGGGCAGCCTGCAAAAATACCAGGCCGAGACCGGCCTCGCTGACGCGGTGATCACCGGGACGGGGCTGCTCGAGGGGCGGAAAATCTCGGTGGCGGTGATGGATTTTCGTTTTCTCGGCGGAAGCATGGGCTCGGTGGTGGGCGAGAAAATCGCGCGCGCCATCGAGCGCGGCACGAAGGAAAAACTGCCGGTGATCGTTTTCTCGGCGGCGGGCGGCGCGCGGATGCACGAGGGACTTTTCGCGCTCATGCAGATGGCGAAAACCAGCGGCGCGCTCGCGCTGCACGCGCAGGCCGGGCTTCCGTACATCTCAGTGCTCACGAATCCCACCACCGGCGGGGTGACCGCGAGCTTTGCCACGCTCGGCGACCTGATCGTGGCGGAGCCGAAAAGCATGATCGGTTTCGCAGGCCCGCGCGTGGTGCGCGAGACCACGCACCAGAACCTGCCCGAGGGGTTCCAGACCGCGGAATTCCTCCACGAGCACGGCCTGATCGACAGCATCAT
>DASZPK010000693.1:0-3701 GCA_035550335.1 Chthoniobacteraceae bacterium
TCCCCGCAATTCATCGCGAACAAAACGGCTTACGCGGACAAATGGAAGCGCGCGAAGATGGACAACCTCGTCCTCCTGCTCAAAGGCGCCCACGCCGCCCGCGACAAGGTGGGGTTGAAAATGAACATCGCCGAAAAGAGCCTCAAGCGCCTTCTCGAGGCGCTCCCCGCCCTGCGCAACCCCACCATCGCCCAGCTCGCCCAGCCCGGCTGGGTCGCCGTGGAGACGGTCATCGACGAAAAGATTGTCCGGGAGATCATTCCGGAGTTGAAATCCCTCGGGGCGGAGGGCATCATCGAATATCCCTTGAACAAAGTGGTTTATTAGAAGTGTATTAGTCAGTTCAGGCAGTTGGCAGTTACTCAATTATGGGTTCACTCAAAAAAAGACGAAAAGCTAAAATCGCAAAGCACAAGCGGCGGAAACGGATGAAGGAAAACCGCCACAAGAAGCGTTTGCGCTACAAGTCTTAGGCGTTACACTATACGCATGGGCGTTGGATTACGCGCATGAACCCAATCTCACCGAATGCCCTCCCGGCAGGACGGATTTTGCGTTCCATGCTGTACGCGTGCGCCGCGCTCGCATGGCTCGCCGCCCCGCTGACGGCACGCGCGAAGCCCGCGAAATCCCCCACGCCCGCTCCAACACCCGCGCCCACTCCCGCCGAGACCGGCCCGGTGGTGACGCAGGACGATTTGGAATCGACCACCGGCAAGGATTTGCAGCTCTCCCCGGATAATGCCGGCCGGGCCGACGCCCTCGCGGAATTCATCCACGGCTCCATCGCCGAGGAAAACGCCGATAACGATTCCGCGCTCGACGATTACCGCAAGGTGCTTGCCGTCGATCCCGCCGCAAAAATCCGCGACGAGGATGGCAGCGACACGCTCACCCTCCTCTCCGCCAAAGTCGCATTCACCCTCGCGCAGAAAGGCGACACCGCCTCGGGCATCGACCTGCTCAAGGACACGGTCAAGGCCTCGCCCAAGGATGCGACCGCCTATTTCTACCTCTCGCAGCTCTACGGGAAATCGCTCGGCAAATACGACATCGCCCTCAAATACGCCGGCCAGGCGCTCGACCTCGACCCGGCGAATTTCAATTACTACGCCGCGAATTACGAATTCAACCTCGACCTCGGCGACACCAAAAAAGCCGACGAAATCCTCGACCGCGCTTCCAAGGTGGAGAGCGACGACCCGCAATTCTGGCTCGACCTCGGCGACCTCTACATCAGCCGCAACGTGAAGGACAACCACACCATCCCGCCCGACGACCTGAAAAAAATGAACGAGGTCTTTCAAAAATCCGTCGCGCTCGCCGGCAACGACCCGCTCGTCCTGCTCAAGGTGGCCGATTTCGACCTCATGACCAGGCAGGCGGCGGACGCCATCCCGCTCTACCAAAAAGCGCTCGCGTTGAATAAAAACCCGTCCGACCCCGCGTTCATCGAGGCGCACCAAAAGCTCGCGAACAGCCTCATGATCGCCGGCAAAAAGGACGACGCCATCAAGGTGCTCGAGGATTTGGTGAAGGACGATCCGCTCAGCAGCAGCGGCTATGAGATGCTCGGCAAGCTCTACATCGAGAAGCAGGATTTCGCGCACGCGCTCGGCCCCTTGCAGCAAAACCTCCTGCTCAACCCTGGCGACCCGCGCAATTACATGGCCGTTACGGACATCATGATCCGCCTCAAAAAATTCGGCGACGCCGCGAACGTGATGAACGACGCCCATCGCAAATTTCCCGAAATGCCCCTCATCACCTACCGCTACGCCGTGGCCCTCATGGAGGCGAAAAAAAACGACGAGGCGCTGGCCACCTTCAACGAGGCCGAGAGCGAAGCCAAAATGACCCAGAAGGACCTGCTCGACGGTCAGTTCTATTACGATTACGGCTCGGCCGCGGGCAACGCGGGGCAGATCGACCGCGCCACCGAGCTCCTGAGCCAGTGCATCAAACTCGATCCCGCCGGCAAATCGCTCGCCCCCTACAATGGCTCCGCCTACAACGACCTCGGCTACCTCTGGGTCGATCACGATCAAAAGATCGACGAGGGCGGCGACCTCATCCAGCGCGCCCTCGAGATGGAGCCCGGCAACCCCGCCTACCTCGACAGCCTCGGCTGGTTCTATTTCAAGAAAGGCCAGTTCGACAAAGCCCTCGAGCAACTGCTCAAATCCGCCCAAGCCTCCAAACCGGAGGACCCTGGCGTCGACGACCACATCGCCCAGACCTACGAAAAACTCGGCAAGCTCCCAGAGGCGCTCGGCTACTGGCAGAAAGCCGTCACGCTCGACCCCGACAACAAGGACATCGCGAAGCGCTATGACGCCGCAAAGCAAAAATCCGCCGAGGCCAAAGTCGCGCCGGGGCATTGAGTTTTTCGCTTATGGCGCACCTGCTGCAATTTCCTCCCGGACGATTCGCAGGCCTCGTGATTCTGTTTTTGCTGCCGGCAATGGCCTGGTCTCAGCAAAAGGGAAACCCGCCGGATCAAACGACCTCCGCTTTGGTAAAACGCGCTTTGAATGAAATCGGCCTCGATCACTCGGGCGTGGTTGTGGACGAAACGGAATTGAAATCGGTGAACCATTTCCTTCCTTTCGCGCCGGGACGCGACACCATCCTCCGGATCCACGTGAAGAATTTCCAAATCACGCAAAAATACGGGAACGAGACCGACACTAATCCCTACATCCACAGCCTGAATATTTATTACTCCGAAAACGCCGGGCAGGTTGTCGAAATCCTCTCGGATTTGCCGCGCGGGGTGAAGCTGGACGATCCCTTCCCGCCCGTCCGCGAGCAGGAAAAAGCGCTCAAATACCAGGGGCAAAGTTACGCATGGACGCAGCTGGCGGCACCGCAAACCAAATTGATGAAGGCGTTTGATGCTGCGATCCGCATTATGGCCGCAAAGCAGATTCTGGTATATTACACATTGGGGTCTGAAAATCATTCCAAGACCAAAAATCAGCCGATCTGGGAAATCTATCAGCGCGGGCTGCCAAGTTCGCCCATGATCGGCGGTATGCAGTCAAAAGTAGATATCTCTTCTCTGCCGCAGGATAATTACACCACCACGGTGAACGCCATCACCGGCAAAGGGGAGAGCGAAGGCACCAGCACGTTTTGAAAGCGCCGCGCCCGGGCTCGCGTGCCGAAATTTTCTGAAAGAAAAAAGCAACTGCTACGTATCAATAGGTATGTGCCTTCGCGCGACTGCCGTTTCGTTGTCATTCCTTCTGGCCGCAGGAGGCTTTCTCGCGGCTGAGACGACCGGCGAGGAGGGCTTCACGAAGCCGGTCCAGTTTGGCGCGGAAGGCTGGCGGCAGAAAATCACCGGCAAGGAATCGCTCATCCTTCACACCGCCGATGGCGGGAAGACATGGAGCGATGCGTCGCCGTCCGAACTGCGCCGAGCAATGAAGGGATTCGACAAGTATTCCGATGAGTATGATGTCAGGCGCTGCGCTTCGCTCGCCGCATGCGATGGAAAGCACGCATGGCTCGCACTCGGCCTTCGTTCCAATCAGATCGATCTTGAGTTCACCGCGGATGGCGGCCGCCATTGGGAAAAAATCCAAACACCGATCGATGCCGACCATGCGCTGATCAGTTTCACCGATACCCGGCACGGCTTTCTGCTGGGATTGACCCGGCGTGGGGACGATGGAGACAGGATCACCGGCATG
>DASZPK010000694.1:0-5582 GCA_035550335.1 Chthoniobacteraceae bacterium
TGGCTTTCGGCGTGGCGGAAAATGTTTGCTCGCCGCTGCTACTTGGTCCCGGCGCGCTGATTCTCCTTCCGCGGCGTTTGGTTGCGGAAGGGGCGTCGCCGGATGCGCGCGCAGCGCTGGCTCACGAGTTGGTGCATGTGCGGCAGGGGGACTGGCATTGGAGCCAGTGGCTGCACCTCGTCGGCGTCCTCACATGGCCGCTGCCGTTGGTCTGGTTCCTGCGGCGCGCGCATGATGCTTCCGGGGAACTGGTTTGCGACCACGTGGCCGCCAACTCGGTGGGCGGCGCGGAAAGCTACGCCGGTTCGCTCGCCCGGCAATCCCTGCACGCCATTGGCCGGCCGATCTCAGCCGGGGTGCCAATGCTGCGCAAATCGGGAATTCGCCACAGGATCGAGCTGTTGCTTTCCGGTGTAAAACTTCCGTCGCTCTCGTGGCGGGTCACGTTATGCGCGGGGATATTGACGCTGCTTTCCGCGGGCCTGCTCGGGGGGCTGCAACTCGCGCGCGCCGCGGACAAGGCCGTACCAAAGACCGACACCGGCTCGCAAACCAAGGATGTAAAGGCGCAATTCGAAAAGCTCGCGCGGGAGAGCTCTTATTTTGAAATCAATGACATTCTGCGCAACCTCACCGAATTCAGCACCGGCGGCACGACGGACAGCGATGCAAAGTACGCCATCTTCGTAGCGCATTTTCGCGCAATTCATGCGAGCAAGGAGGCGCTGGCACCCCTGCTCACGCATGAAAACCCGAAAGTGCGCACGCTGGCCATCGCGGCGCTCGCCGCGCTGGACGATCCCACGGCGCTCCCGTACATCGCGGACCTGCTTTCCGACGACGCAGCCACGTTTGCGCGATCGGGATCGGATCAAAGGCCCGGGTCGCAACTTCCGAACGGCCCCGCAAGCAACGCCAGCCCCCGCGCACATGTGAGCGTCGGCGAAAACGCGCAGGCCGCCATCGCGTTCTATCTCGACCCCGCGAAATATTACGGGTACGACCCGGTTTCGAATGGCCGGCGGACGGACGACCAGAAAACGCGCAAGGAATTCGCGGAGTATTGGAGCAAGCACAAGGACCGCGCTTATTGCGCGAGCTGGTTCGCCGAGCGGCTGGCAAGGATCGTTTATTCCAATTCCGGTGCGGTTCGCGACGACCAGAAGATTCTCGGCGGGATCCGCGCCGATCTCGACAAAGTGCCACAGCCGGACCGGGCGTGGATCGCGCTTTGGCTGAACGGCGATTTCCCGAATGCACTGTATTCCGACAAGGAGCTCGCGGACCTGTGCGCAAAACCCGGCCCGGACGCCCTGATGACCGCCCTGCAAAAGCACCAATACCCGGGGGACGATCCCGACCTCCAGCGCAAACGGGTTCAGCCCGCCAGCATGGTCGATCCCCAGATGCCGGACACCCGGGAGAACGACGACTTTCAACCAGCGGAGAAATTCATCCTGAAAAACGACACCGCGCTGCTGCGCCCGCAGGATGCGCAAACGCTCGTGCAGTTATACACTTGGTTTTCACTGGATAACCGCGGCGGCGCGCCTGTTCCCGGAACACCGGAGGATGCTGTCGCCATGACCAGGAAAAATACCCCCCTCGCGTTCATCGCGGCGGCAAGGCTCCAGCCCGGGAAGGCTGTGGAAATCCTGCGCCCGGCCTACGCGCAATTCATGGGCGACTCGCTGGCTTATGATCGTTGCGAACTCGACGCGGCACTGTGGGAATTGGGCGGCGAATCGCAAACGGCGTTTATCACCGACCAATTCTATTACGAAGCCGGGCATCAGACCGCGCCCATGTATGGCTTCATCGACCAAATCGCGGCGATTGAAAAACCGCCGGGCAGGAAATTGATCGCGGCAATTTTGCGGGACAAGCGGCTCGATGGCATCGATGTCGACGGCGGGACCTTGTCGAGCCTTGCGAAAGCGGTCAACGGCTGGGCCAATAAACAGGTCGTCTCGAAAGACGAAGTCCGCAAAGCCGGTTTGGTAAAAACCAAGGATTGGAGACCCGATCCCTCGACCCGCAATTTGAGAACGGAATTGCTCGACCGCCTGCGCGAGAGTGCGCCAGACTGGGCCGATTCCACGGCATCGGCGGATGAAGTCCAGCGACAGCAAGCTCCGCCCGCACAAAAAGTGGATGTGAAAAAGGAATTCGAAGCGATCGCTGCAATGTCCGATTACTTCGAAATCAGCGATGTCATTCACGCCCGGAGGTACTTTTCAACCGGCGGCACGGCGGACGAGAACGCCAAATACCAGGCGATGATGAAGCGGTTCCTCGCGGTGAACGCGACGGAGGAGGAATTGCTCCCGCTCCTCAAGCACGACGACCCGAAAGTGCGCACGCTCGCCATTGCTGCGCTGATCGCGCTCCCCTCGCTTGATGAGCCAAAGGTGCTGCCAGCCATTGCCGGGCTGCTTTCCGACGATGCGCACACGTTCAACCGCGAGGGCTCCATGCCGCAGAGCGGTCATGTGGGGCCGTCCCTCACCGATGTTTCCGTGGCGAATAATGCCGGAACGGCGCTTGCACAATATTTGAGTTTTGCGCCGGAACCGGCGGGGCGCCAGGTCTTTCCCGAACGTTGGAAAACCTATTGGGATGCGCGCAAAGGGCGGGCATGGTGCGCGAGTTGGTTTGCGGTGCGGCTGCGGCGCATTTCGTTCGCGCCGGTCGTGGAAGACCAGCTCTCGGAGGAATCGCGCATCGTCCTTGCGGAGCGTGATGCGAGGCTGCACGCGATCCGCGCGGACCTCGATAAAGTGCCCGAGCCGGAGCGCACTTGGACCGCCCTCTGGCTCAATGAGCAGGCGGGCGCCGTGCTTTATACCGACGCGGAATTGCTCGACATGTGCCGCAAATTCGGCCCCGACGCCTGGATGAACGCCTTCGAGGCGCAGCGGATCCCGGGCGATGATCCCGACCTCCAATTCTTTGGCGAAAGCGGCAGCTTCGCCCAATGCGTCCGGCCGGTCCTCGATAACGCCTCCCAGTTGCTGCGCCCTGGCGATGCCGCCGCGCTCGCGGCCATCGGGGCGAAATCGAACTCCCCCTTGTGGGTCATCGCCGCCGCACGGCTGCAGCCGGAAAAAGCCGGCGATATTTTGCGCGCGGCCTACCCGCAATTCCATGAGAACGGCGACGACCAGCAACGCATCCTCCTCGCGCTGTGGGAATCGGGCGGCGCGGCGCAGGCGCCGTTCATCGTGGATCGGTTTTACGATATGATACAAAAGTCGAACGACTCATCGGGCTCGGACTCGGGGGATGATTTGGTGCCGTGGATCGCCGGCACGAAAAATCCGCCCGGGCAAAAGCTCATCGCGGCAATCCTGCAGGACAAGCGGATCGACGCCCTTCAAAACCACGGGCGGATCGTCGTTCCCCTCGCGAGAGCGGTCAACGGCTGGGCGGGGAAGCCCGTTGTCTCCGACGATGAAATCGCCGCGGCGCAGAAAGGAGTGCCCATGAAAATGACCTCTCCCTTGCCGCAGCCCGATCTTGCCTTGCGCATCCAATTGCTTCACCGGATGCGCGACACCGCGGGGGAATGGAACAAGTAGGCCTCACCCATCCGCATTGGACATCCGCATGCAAAACATGCGATTCTCCCACCGCATGAAACGCGCCGCCCAGTCCGCTTTCCTCCTCGCCGCTTCGCTTTCTATTTTTTCAGCGCGCGCAGAGCCGCCTCTATATGCGGAGCAGAAGACGCCTATCAAAAATTTCTCGTGGATCGACGAAATCCGCAAAAACGTCCCGGTACTCAAGCACGACCGCGGCGACATGCTGCCGATGATCCTGTGGGTGCCCGACCCGGGGCCGGCGGATTTGCAGGCGCCGGAATATTACAAGGACCTCCTCGCGCGCGGGCTCACGGAGCATATCGATCTCGACGAGCAGATGATCCCCATTGCGCAGGCACTGAAAGCCGCCGGCTCGCCCATCATCATGATGAAAGGCCGCGGCGGCACGTGGCCCGCCGAACTTGCCGGCGACCCGGGCGCCACGCCTCCGGGCGACCCGAAGGAATGGCAACACCAGTTTGACGCGGGGTTCACGCCGAAGGAACCGGCGCACGCCTGCCCGGCGCTGCTCACGGGTTGGGCGCTCAATGCCCGCCACGCGCGCGCGACGTTGCAAAAATTCAAGGACGCCGGACTCACGGTTGACGCGGTGTGGATGGATTGGGAGGGCGACCCCATCGGCGGCGCGGAGCGCTATGAGCAGGCGCTGCATTGCGCGCGCTGCCGCGCGACACTTCCGCCTGAAGCGCTAGCGAGCGCGAGAAATTTCAGCGATTATTCGTGGCGAAGATACATGGACCTCGGCGGCGCGTATCTCGCCGCGCCGGTGCTCGAGGTTTTCCCGGATTGCTCGGTGACCAACTGGCGCGTGACCGTCTCCACGAAGGAGCGCCCGGTGCGCAATTGGGAGGATGTCCCCTACGGCCCGGTGGTGCCCCCGTTTTTCACCGCGAGCAACCCGGTGGCGTACGGCAACACGGTTTCGTGGACCCTCTGGAAGCCGCAATACAAGCTCGACCGCGAGCATGTGGACCAATTCTACACCTACCTGCTCCTTAACGAGACTTCCGACGACGCGGCCAACCGCCTTATCTGGACGCCCGAACGCAAATCGGTGCCGTGGGTCTGCCGCTGGTGGCCGGACGATCCGAACCCGAAAATCCCGATCATGAGCCGGGAGCGTTACCGCGAAGTGCTGCGCCACCTCTGGCTGCGCGGCATCATCGGCATGCAAATCTTCAACCCGCAGCGCGACGGCTTTGAGGAAATCGCCGTCACCGAGGTCGCCGATACTGTGGCTGTTTACGACGAGATGCTCGCCTACAAGGAGTTCATCCAAAACGGCACGCCCATCGGCCTGGACCTGCCGAAAATCCAGGACAGCGGCGTGGTGTGGTCGGGTCTGCGCTGGGGCGACAAGGCGATCGTGCGCGCGTTCAAGCAGGGCAGCGGCAAGGAAGCCGTGACCATCGAGCCGTGGAAAGGCAGCAAGATCACGCTCACCGCGCCAGCAGAGGGCAAGACCTGGCAACTCGTCTTGAAGGACAAGAAGATCAGCGTGGCCGATTAAGCATTTCGAATTGGGTGGTTTTTCCCGCCTGTTCTGGGTGGTTTTACCTATTGATGCGCGGGTGCTGCCGCCTCAGATTCGTATCCGCGCCCGGGCCATGGACGTGATCAAGCCGGGTGTTTAACAAAATTCAACAACCCACCCCGCATCCCATGAACCAATGTCGCTTCCCGTCGCTCCTGCTTGCCGTTCTTTTGGCAAACCCGTGCACTCTTCCCGCTGCTCCCGATGCGGACCGCACGCCGGCGCCCACCATCGCCGGCATGGTCAAGATGGAAACCAACCGCGTGAGCGGTCTCAAGGATGCGTCGAATTCTTACACGAGCCGGCCCGAGTCCGAGCGGCGCCAGATCCTCGCGATGCATTGCCTGGCCATTGAAAAAGATGGCATCGCGCTCGACCCTTACGCCTACGAACACGATGGCGCGCCTTTTTTCTGGTCGTATGTAAAAAATCGCGTCTGCTAC
>DASZPK010000695.1:0-3274 GCA_035550335.1 Chthoniobacteraceae bacterium
GGATGATTGGACGATGCCGGAGGGCTATGAAATCCCGCGCGACGATCTCCGCTCGATGAACCCGAGCTGCGTTTACGGCTGGTGCGCCATGCAGCAGGCGATCCGCGACGCACGGCTGGAGCCGGGGCTGGTGTCGCACCCGCGCACCGGGGCGTATTGCGCCTCGGCGGGGTCGCCCTGGTACACGCACGAGTATGTAAAACAAATGCTGGACAAGGGGGTTTATCGCTCCTACCCGCTCGGCGTCGTGGCCAGCATCCCCGGGAGCGTGAACGTGAACATCGCCTCCGCTTTCCGCATCAAGGGCTCGGCGCTCGGAATGGTGAGCGCGTGCACGTCGTCGCTCCACGCGCTCGGCCTCGCGAGCGACCAGGTCCGCCTCGGGCGGCAGGACCGCATGTTCGTGCTCGGCGCGGAGGATTGCAACGCGAACACGATTCTCCCCTTCGCCGTCATCCGCGCGCTCACGCAAAAGACCGATCCGTCCGTCAGCCCGTGCGCGTTCGACAAAAACCGCGACGGCTTCGTCATCACCGGCGGCGGGGTTGTCCTCGTGCTGGAGGAACTCGAAGCCGCCCGGCAGCGCGGCGCGCCGGTTTACTGCGAGATCCTCGGCTGGGGCGATTCGTCGGATGGATGCAGCGTCATCGCGCCGGACCCGGATGGCGAAGGCGTGGTGCGCGCGCTCGGCAGCGCGCTCGCATCCGCCGGCGTAGCCGCGCCGGAAATCGATTACCTCAACGCGCACGCCACCTCCACCATCGCGGGCGACCTCGCGGAAATCACCGCGATCAAGAAAGTTTTCGGCGGCGGCAAAGTCCCATACGTGAGCAGCACGAAAAGCATCACCGGCCACGGCCTTTCGCTCGCAGGCGCGCTGGAAACCGCGATCTGCTGCCTCGCGATCGACGACGGATTCATGCCCGTCTCCGCGAACATCCGCGACCTCGACCCGATGTGCGACGGCGTCCCGATCCTCACCGCGCCAATCGACGCCGCCCCGAAAACAGTCGTTAACAACGGGAGCGCGTTTGGCGGGAGCAATGTCGCTGTCGTACTCCGGAAACTGGGGTCTTGATTTAAACACAGAGGTACGGAGGGGACAGAGAATCACAGAGCAGAGGATGGAATTTTTCTTTTCTGTGTCCTCTGTCCCCTCTGTGCCTCTGTGTTTAAAAAACGACCGTCGCTTCCAGTATTGTCGTACCCTCGGAACCCTGCTAATGAGGGGTCATGGCCAAGCCCCCGCGATTGCCGATTCTCGTGGCCGTTGTTCTCGCCACGCTCGCAGCTCCCGCCGCGCACGCGCAGTCTCCTCCCGATGCGCCGGCGATATTGTATCCGCCGCGCCCGAAGCCGGTGCCATTCGACAGGGAGCAGCAGGCCATTGTTGAACAAACGCTAAACAAGCTCATCGCCGATATCCGCGCGCTGGGGAAAACCCACCCCGAGCTGGCGCACATGGACGACAAGGGGGTGCTCACGCGCGGCCCGGGGTGGTTCCGCTACGAATACAAGGTCACGCTCGCGGAGCCGGCGCACCCCGATGTTTCCGTGCGCAAGGTCGCGCCGGGCGGGTGCGGGATTTATTTTGCGTTCATGCCCGAAAACACGCCGGACGACAACCTCACGGCTTACGACACGGGGGCGAGGAGCTTCGACACGGCTGGAGGCATGGCGAGCGCCTGGAGCGTCGCGAATGGGAAGAACGAACTCAACGGCCTCGTGCAGATCGTGCTCAGCGCCATTTCGTCGGAGATGGATGCTTCGTTCGACCTGCTGGCGAGCGAATACACGCTGGAAAAAAAGGGCATCACCGACACAGGCGCGATCATCGCCCTGCTGGCGGAGCGTGATTGGAACGTGACCCATCCGGCATGCCGCGTCCTCGCCGGGCGCACGCTTACGCAAAAGGAACAGGAGCAATTGAAAAACGGTTTCCTCACCGGCGCGTTTCGCCCGGGGTCGATGGATTTCCCGCGCATCGTGAAGCTGCTCCAAAACCAGGACGCGGCGCATTTCCCCGCGTTCGCGAATGCGCTGGTAAAAGCGAGCCTCGGGCTGGAAGCCGGCGGGCACGACACGCTCGAGCCGGTGCCGATGTTCGGCGTGCCGTGGACCAGCGAACTCGACACCGCGCGCGAAGTGCTCATCTACACCGCGGGGAACGACCTGCGGCTCGCGCCCGCCGCGGAGCTCATGTTGAAGAATGATCCGGAGGTGCGCAACCGCATCGCCGCGCTCGATTACCTCATGAAACTCCCCGCGAAGGAGCGCACCCCGTGGCTCGCCGCCGCGCTGCAAAGCCCTTATCGCAGCGTGCAGGCGAAGGCCGTGGAAACCGCGGTGAAAATCGGCGCGACGGGCGTGGAAAAGGAGCTCGTCGCGCTGCTTGCCTCGCCCAGCTCCGACCTGCGCCATGCCGCGCGCGCCGCCGTGGTGAAGCTCGGCCTCAAGGGCGTGAATCCCAACCCGCCGCGCCCGCTGCCCGACGCCGTGAAGCGCATCGCCGACACGCTCTGGCAGAACGGCCTGCGCGATGAGGACGTGGTGGGCATCTGCGCGAGGGTCGATGGGAATACTTTCTACACCGGCCGGCCCGTGCCCAATCCCGCTTCGCTGCCCGCGGGTGTGGAAGTGACCGTGGATTTCCAGCGCGACGAAAAAGGCAACGTCATCAAAAACGACCACCCGGATTTCACCATCGTGCTGAAAGACCCATGGCGCATGACGAAGATGGACGCCGAATCCGTGAAGAAACGCGCTGCGCAATTCGTCGCGGGCGCCGGCGCGGACATGGACGACCACTTCATCGCGCGCACCGGGCCGTATCTCATCGCCGCCGCCATGAAGCTCGGCGACACCGCGACCGCGCAATCGGTTTACGAATACCTCTGCAACGATTTCCAATCCGACGACGACATCCTTTACAACGGCCTCGAGGGCATCGCCAGCCCGCGCTCCTTCGCGCTCTGCGATGCCTTCGGCGCCGGCAGGGATGCCGACGCGCTCAAGGCCGCCGAACTCGTGCTCACCATGGAAAAATGGGCGCGCCCGCGCACATTCCTGTGGGACTATGTAAAACAAGCGCACCAGATCACCGCCGACATCCAGCGCCGCCAGAAGGACAACACCGCGCCGCCCGAGGTGGTCGATAACACGCAGGCCGCCGATATCCACGTTTACGAGGCCTACTGGCGCGAAAAATTCCCCGATAAAAAGCAGCGCATCCAGGCGCTCATCGCGCAGGCCGTTCTGCCAGAGCGTGTCGGCG
>DASZPK010000696.1:0-5619 GCA_035550335.1 Chthoniobacteraceae bacterium
GCCCTCGTATTCCATCATCGCGGAGGAATACTGCCCTTCGGCCATGTAGGCATCGGCCAGTTTGCGGGTGACGGCGAGCGCTTCCTTCTGTTTGCCGAGTCTCCAATAGGCTTCCTTTAAAATCTCCAGCGACTGGCAGTCATCGGGATTCGTTTGTGTGATCACTTCAAACATCTCGATCGTTTGAAGAATTTGCTCTTTTTCCTCTGTGGAAACCGGTTTGCTCATGCTTTTCTGAATCAATGGGAAGCTAGAAGCATGCCCCGACTCCGCAAGTTAGCAGATTTGAGAATCTTTTTATTCAAGCGGCCCATTTTTCCGCGAAATTACCGCGATTCGCTCAAAAGTGGGAAAAAAGTCGCCCGATCCTTTATGCCAATGGGGCGTGGCAAATTTTCACTTGCGCACACAGGGGCGGCGCATCTATATCAGATTTGTGAGCTTTTCGCATTGGTGGCTGTAAATGACGGGCTCCCCGGAACAGATTTCCGGGGGTCGTCGCACCGGTGCGCCGAGATTTTGCCCGATGATTCGCAAACAGGATCGTCGGGTTTTTTTGTCTATGAACCTGAAATTCAACTTCAATAGTGATGGCCTCATCCCCGCGATAGTACAGGATGCGGGGACCAAACGCGTATTGATGCTGGCCTACATGAACGAGGTCTCCATCAAACAGACCCTCCAGACCGGGCTCATGCATTTCTGGAGTCGTTCGCGCAAGCAACTCTGGCTCAAGGGCCAGCAAAGCGGCCACCGCCAGCGCGTGATCAGGCTGTTTGTGGATTGCGATGCCGACACCCTGCTATTCGAGGTCGAGCAGGAAGGCGGCGCGGCATGCCATACCGGTTTCGCGAGTTGCTTCTTCCGCCCGATCAACGCAGACGGCTCACCCGGCGAGATCACCGAGGAGAAAATTTTCGACCCCGAAAAAGTCTATCACATTAAAAAATGAACCGCGTTGTCGCACTCAAGCCCGGCCCCGGGGAATTCCGGGAGCTCGCCAAAAAGGGCAACGTGATCCCGGTTTATACGGAATTGATTGCGGACTGTGAGTCGCCCGTGGGGGCGTTCCAGAAGATCGACGATGGCGGCCATTCCTTCCTGCTCGAGTCGGCTGAAAAGAACGACCAGGTGGGGCGCTACTCGTTCGTGGGCAACAATCCCCGCGCGATTTTCGAGAGCACCGGCAAAAAAATCAGCATCACCGAGAACGGAAAAACGCGCGAATACGAAGCCGAAGGCGACCCGCTCACGGAATTGCAGCAATTCATGGCGCAATACCGCGTGGTGGAGCTGCCCGACCTGCCGCGCTTCACCGGCGGAGCCGTGGGCTACATCGCTTACGACGTGGTGCGCTTTTTCGAGCCGACCATCCCGCCGCCGCCGAAAGACGAGCTTGGGGTGCCCGAGATGGTTTTCATGATCACCGACACGGTGCTCATTTTCGATCACCGCCTACGCCGGCTGCGCGTGCTTTCCAATGCCTTCGTCGAGAACGGCGACACCGACCGCGCCTACGACGCTGCGCGCAAGCAGATCGAAAAAATCGTCGCCAAGCTGGATCAAACCGCGCATCTGCCAAACCTCAGCGTTTACAGCCAGGCCAAGCCGATCTCGCCCGAGAGCAACACGACGCGCGAGGAATATTTGCAGACCGTCCGTGACACGCAGGAGTTCATACACGCCGGCGATATTTTCCAGATAGTGCCGTCGCAGCGCTTCGAGACGTCGTATTCCGGCGATGCGCTGAATCTCTACCGCTCGCTCCGTTTCGTGAACCCGTCGCCTTATATGTTTTGTTTCAAGTTTGGCGGCAAATTCGCGCTCGTGGGCAGCTCGCCCGAGGTGCATGTGCGCGCGATGAACGGCAAGGTCGAAATCCGCCCCATCGCCGGCACCCGCCGGCGCGGCGCGACCGAGGAGGAGGACGAAACGAACGCAAAGGAACTGCTCGCCGATCCGAAAGAACGCGCCGAGCACCTCATGCTCGTGGACCTTGCGCGCAACGACGTGGGCCGCATCGCCGATTTTGGCACGGTGCGTGTGACCGATTTCATGACGATCGAAAAATACAGCCACGTCATGCACATCGTTTCAAACGTGATCGGCGCATTGCGAAAGGACAAAAACGCCTACGACGTGATGCGCGCCACATTCCCCGCCGGTACCGTAAGCGGCTCGCCGAAAGTGCGCGCGATGCAGATCATCAACCAGTTCGAAAAAAGCAAGCGCTGCACGTACGCGGGCGCGGTTGGGTATTTTGGCTTCGACGGAAATCTCGATTCGTGCATCACGCTACGCAGCATCGTTCTCAAGGATGGCAAAGCCTACGTGCAGGCGGGTGGGGGAGTGGTTGCGGACTCGACGCCAGAGGGCGAGTATCAAGAGACGGTCAACAAGGCGATGGGCATGATGCGCGCGATCGAACATGCCAGTCAAAACCTCTGAAATTAGGAAGTAAGATTTAGGATTTAGGAAATGGATAAAGCGGACCTCAAAATACGGACGAAAGCCTTTGGATTGCGGGCCTTGAAGCTTGTGAGGCACCTTCCGCGAGATGTAGCCGGCAAAGTTGTTGCTCACCAACTTACACGTAGCGCTCTCTCAGTAGGCGCCAATTACCGCGCTGCATGCCGGGGCCGCTCACGCGCCGAGTTCCTTTCCAAGCTCGGCATCGTTTTGGAAGAATCCGACGAAAGCGCTTATTGGATGGAAATCATTTGCGATGATGGAATGCTGCCACCGAAGAAAGTTTCCGCGTTATTGCAGGAAGCCAACGAACTCACCGCCATTTTTTTCGCCGCCACAACCTCGGCGCGCAAATCGAAACCACTTCCTAAATCCTAAATCTTACTTCCTAAATGCTCCTTGTAATCGATAACTACGATTCCTTTACCTACAACCTCGTGCAGTACTTCGGGGAACTGGGTGCGAATATTTTGGTGAAACGCAATGACGAAATTACGCTCGACGAAATCCGCACGCTTAAACCGGAGCGGATTTGCATTTCACCTGGACCTTGTACGCCGAAGGAGGCAGGGATCAGCAACGACGTGATCCGCACTTTCGGTGAATCGACGCCGATCCTTGGCGTCTGCCTTGGCCATCAGTGCATGGGCGATGTGTTTGG
Organism: Chthoniobacteraceae bacterium; assembly: GCA_035550335.1. Lineage (GTDB taxonomy): Bacteria > Verrucomicrobiota > Verrucomicrobiia > Chthoniobacterales > Chthoniobacteraceae > DASZPK01. The sequence goes on from DASZPK010000696.1 coordinate 3,131, forward strand.
CGGCGAAGTTGTGCGCGCGGGGCGTTTAATGCACGGCAAAACCTCACCGATCATCCACAACGGCGAAGGCGTTTTTGCCGGGCTTCCGAATCCCTTCGAGGCCACTCGCTATCATTCGCTCCTCGTGCGCCGCGAGACTTTTCCAGCCAATCTCGAAATCACCGCGGAGACCGCGGAGAAGGAAGTCATGGGCCTGCGCCATCGCAAATTCCCGCTGCACGGTGTGCAGTTCCATCCCGAGTCGATCCTCACGCTGGAAGGAAAAAAGCTCCTGCAAAACTTTTTGAATCTCTAAACCATGTCCAAGCTTGAACCGTTGCGCGCCGCTGTCGCCGTGTCGCCAAACAATGTCCCGCTGCTGCTTCTGCTCGCAAACGCCTGCATGGAGGAATGGTCGCTCGATGAGGGAAAGGAAACTTTCGAGCGCGTGTTGCACATCGAGCCGGCGCGCGCCGAAGCACAGCTTGGCATTGCTAAGATTCTGCACCTCTCCGGAAAAATTTCCGAGGCGATCGTGCGCACCGAGGCGATCACACGCGATCATCCCTCTTATGCATCCGCGTGGATTTTCCTGGCGCGCCTGAATCTCGGCGATGGCAATCGCGACCAGGCTCGCGCGAATTACGAGGAAGCGCTGAAGCTCGATCCCATGAGCAAGGATGCCTCGCTCGAGCGCGATCTTTTCTCCGGTGGCGCGAAGCCCGCGCCCGCGAAGGACGAGCCGGAAAAAGTGCCGGTCATGGGCGACGCTTGGAGCGATTCCGGCTCAGAAGCGGAAGGCCCGCGGCCTGCCGACATTGAGCAGCCCAAAATGAAATTCGACGACGTGGGCGGCATGGATGCGGTGAAAGAAGAGATCCGCATGAAGATCATCTATCCGCTGCAAAAGCCCGAGCTTTTCCGCGCTTACGGGAAGAAGATCGGTGGCGGCGTGCTGCTCTACGGCCCGCCCGGTTGCGGCAAGACAATGTTGAGCCGCGCCACCGCAGGCGAGATCAAGGCGAATTTTATTTCCATCGGCATCCACCAGATCCTCGACCTTTACCTCGGCAACAGCGAAAAAAACCTGCACCAGCTTTTCCAACTCGCCCGCGACAACGCTCCCGCCGTGCTGTTTTTCGACGAGGTGGACGCCCTCGCCGCGGACCGCAACGACCTCAAGCGCAGCGCGGGCCGCACCCTCATCAACCAGTTTCTAGCCGAACTCGATGGGAGCGTGTCGAGCAACGACGGCCTGCTCGTCCTCGGCGCAACCAACGCCCCGTGGCACATCGATCCCGCTTTCCGCCGGCCGGGACGTTTCGACCGCATCCTTTTCGTTCCCCCGCCCGATGAAAAAGCGCGCGAAGCGATCGTGGAAGTCATGGCGAAAGACAAACCGGTGACGAAACTTTCCGCCGCCAAAATCGCGCAGCGGACAAAAGATTTCTCCGGCGCGGATTTGAAGGCCGTCTTCGACATGACCATTGAGCGCTCGCTTGCCAGCGCAATGCGCGAGGGGCGCGTGATTCCCATTTCCACCGACGATCTTTTGCAAACGGCGAAGGTGATCAAGCCATCGAGCCGAGCCTGGTTCGAAAGCGCGAAGAACTACGCGATCTACGCGAACCAGGGAGGATTTTACGACGACGTCCTGACCTATCTTGGCATCAAAAAATGAGCGACCAAGGAGGGCAGTCTTCGGGGTACATCCAGCGCGGCCTGTTGCTCAGACAGCAGCGCCGGTACGCGGAGGCGGAGGGTTTTTTCCGCGATGCGCTTGCGCAGAACCCGAATGATTCCTTCGCGCTCATGCAGCTTGCCTCCTGCCAGTTGCAAATGGAGAACCGCGAGCGCGATGCGCTGCAATCCATCGACCGGGCCATCGCACTTGAGCCGAATGAAGCCGCTTACCACGGAATGCGGTCCTGCGTCCTTAGTTCCCTTGACCGCGGGGCCGAGGCGTTGAAGGCGGCGGATGCGGGGATCGAACTGGATCCGACGTCATCCTTCGTCTTCACCGCACGCGCACAGGCGCTTCTTCACCTCGAAAAATGGAGCGATGCCGAGGCGGCGGCGCGCCAGGCGCTTTTTCTCGACGCGGACAATTCCAGCGCAGCGAACCAGCTCGCCCAGGCGCTGCGCCTGCAAAACAAAATGGACGAGAACGCCGGCCAGATCGCCGGCATGCTCATGCGCGATCCCGAGGATGCCCGCACGCATGGCAGCGCGGGCTGGTCCGCCTTGCAGCGCGGCAACCACCGGGAGGCGGCGCGGCATTTTGTCGAGGCGCTGCGGCTCGACCCGGAATCGGAATATGCGCGCCACGGATTGATGGAAAGTTTTCGCGCCCGGTCGCCTCTCTACCGCGCGTACCTGGCCTACGGCTTCTGGATGCAAAAGATCGGCGGTCGAATGCGCATGGCCGTGATTCTTGGCCTGGTCGTGGCGGTGAATTTTTCGCGCGCGCTTTTTACGGGGCCGATGGCTCCCGTTGGTTATGCCATCGC
>DASZPK010000697.1:0-2321 GCA_035550335.1 Chthoniobacteraceae bacterium
GGCAGCGCCCCATGCTCCTCACTTCGCGCCCCCGTCCGCAGCGCCACACTCACCCCCAGCGGCTCCAGCAACCGCTTGAAATTCAAATAATGCTGCTCCGCCAGGATCTGCGTCGGCGCCATCAGCGCCGCCTGGCACCCGCTCTCCACCGCCAGCAACATCGCCGACAGCGCCACCAGCGTCTTCCCCGACCCCACATCCCCGTGCAGCAACCGGTTCATCGGATGCTCGCTCGCCAGGTCCCCGCGAATCTCCCCGATCGCACGCCGCTGCGCCCCCGTCAGCGGAAACGGCAGCCCGCCGTGCAGCCGCTCCATCAACTCCCCGCTCCCGCAATGCCGCGCCCCCGCGCGCGAAACCGACTCCCCCCGCTTCGCCGCAATGAAAAGCTGCATCACGAAAAACTCATCCAGCGCCAGGTGCCTCCGCGCCCGCCGGAGCGCCTCCGCATCCCGCGGAAAATGCACCTCCCGCAGCGCCTCCGCGTACCGCATCGCATCCAGCTTCGCCGGCAACCGGTTCCTCACCCGCGAATCATCGAGCCGCTCCAGCACCCGGTAAATCAGCGTCCGCAACACCCGCGCCGAAATCCCCTCCGTCGCCGGGTGAATCGGCACAATCCGCTTCAAATGAATCGAAATCTCCGCGTCATTCTCCACGATCTCAAACTCCGGGTGATCGATCACCATCTTCTTCGCACGCAGCTTCGGCTTCCCGTAAACCACCAGCCGTTGCCCCGTCGCGATCATCTTCTCCACGAAATGCACGTTGAACCACCGGCAAATCAGCGACGGACTCAACGCATGCGAATCCTCCTCCTCCAGCCGCACCTCCACCATCTTCTTCCACCCCGGCAACCGCTTCACCGCCACCTTCATCACCGTCCCGCACACGCACACCGGCCGGTCGCTCTCCTCCGCCGGAAACCGGTCAAACTGCCGCCGGTCCTCATACCGCCTCGGAAAATGCGTCAGCAAATCCCCCACCGTCCGCAGCCCGAATTTCTCAAGCTGCCCCGCGCGTTTGCCGATCCATTCGATTTCCGAAAGTGGGGTGGATAAAATCAAAAAAGTTTTAAGTGTGAAGTTGTAAGTTTTAAGACGCCCGAGCCACGCTGCGCCGCGAAACCTTCTTTCTTAAAACTTAACACTTAAAACTTAAAACTTTTTCCGCACCCGATTTTATGCCAATAATCGAGTCCTGATCCCCCCTCCCGCCAGCAAACGCGAACCATCTTCCCTGCGCCGCATCCCGGCGCTCGCCACGGCGATTTTTTCTTTTTTCCTTGTGACCGGAAACTGCCGCGCGGACGATTTCGAAACCCTCGTCAAGCTCCTCAAAAAAGGCACGCCCCCCGCCCAAGTCGCCCAAGCATCGCAGCGATTGCGCGACGCCGGCATCGACGCCCTTCCGACCCTCATCGCGCACTTCAAGGACACCACCCCCGCCGACAAATCGCTCGCGGCCAACGCCTCAAAACCGCCCACCGTCGGAGAAGTTAGTTTCAACATCCTGCAAACGGAAATCGAGGGAAACCGCCCTGCGGAAATGCGCGACACATACATCCTCACCCCCGCAAACGCCGCCTCGTGGTTGAAGCAACAAAAGCAGTTTAACGATCTCATCTTCGCAGCTTCCGACAAAACAAGGAAAGCTCCGCCCATCTCGCTCCATGATCTGCAACAACAAGCGCGGCAGGACGCGCTGTATCACCTCTGGGATCTCGAAAAAAAGAGCCCCAATAATGCCCGCCTGAAAAAAGAAGATCAATTCGTGACCAACGAAATCATCGCATTCGAAGGCCAGTCCAATGCAGGCGCCCATCGCTTCGCAGGCACCGAGTCATGGTCCACCGAATTCCTATATGTCAGTTACCGGCTCGCCTTGCTGAGAAGAGTATGGACAGACCAAATCAATCATAATGCGCAGCGGATTCAATATGAGCTGCTCAAATGCCATTGGGGCGGCGAACCGAGCCTCTTCGGCAGCACCGGCGACACGAGTGACGGCGAACTCATCGACGACATCACCGACCTCGCATGGGTCCCGGACAAGAATCTGCTCACCGGAAAAGGCAGCACACCAGCCGATTTCGAAAAAGCCGGCATGGACTTAAACCCCGACGTCCCCACCGTCTATTTCCTCCTCGATCTGGCCACCAGGAAACTCGATATCTACAAAACTCAGGACGAATTCCTCACCGCCCGCGCAGGGGACCCGCAGGACAGCCAGCAGCGTCCCGTCGAAATCGAATTCCGGCTCATGGTCCACGATCACGACCATCTCTTGAAAAAACCAGACGTTCCACCAAACCCGCCGAG